>NZ_MVOM01000006.1:0-106595 GCF_002018895.1 Acinetobacter sp. MF4640
CTGATTTCTTTTTGAGTGATTCTGCTTTTTCTAAAACCTCTACCATTTCAGTAAAAACATGTCGAGGTACGCCAACCAAGCGTTTGAATTCAGAATCTGAAAAACGATTTAATTTCTGATATCTCATGAAATTTATATTGAGGTGGTTTTTACTTTCGCAAGAGGTCTACCATATTTTTTTAATTTTAATGAATGTGATTGAAATCACATATAGTGAAATGTTTCTTTATTTCAAATATTATAATTATTTACTTAAATTTTTGTATTTTAAAACTAAATAAACTAAAGGATTACATTTGTTAACGTTTCTTTTCAAAGTTGTTAATTAATTAAGTACAAGTGTCAATTATGTTGGTATAAGTTATTTACCGCGAGAGAATTATAATGCCTACTGCAGTAAAAGAGAGAATTTTAAATTTAATAACCGATGCCCATCAGAAATATTTTGAAATAACACAATTTTTCTTAGATCCATCAATGTCACGTTCTGAAAAAGAGTTGAAAGCTTATCATTTCCTAGAAAACGAAATACTTCATTTGGATAGTGATTTCTCTGATTTTCCTACTAATGTTGATCAATTGGCAGTCTGGATGCAGAAACATAATAAAACGCAATGCTTGCATTACAAAGAGTACTTAGAAAGGCGTGAAAATGGGAGTGCAAGGGAGTTTTTTGGAACTACAAGTAAAGCTTATGAATTTTTATACAAAGTAGCACCGACCAAACGTGTAGACGGTGCTTGGCTTTATAGCTTTACGCAGTACTGGAATGATCCAGCTTTTAGAGACTTTATACAGATATATGTTGAGGAGTTGGGGTTAGGTTCTAGTCAAAGTAACCATGTAAAAATTTTCAATAAATTACTTCTATCACTTGGTCTTCATCAATTTTCAATGAATTTACCTGATGAATACTATCACCAGTCAGCAATACAATTGGCTTTAGCTTATGCTCCATCAGATTTTATACCCGAGATTGCAGGTTTTAATTTTGGATACGAACAACTACCACTTCATTTACTGATTACAAATTATGAACTTAAAGAGTTAGGTATTGATTCCAAATATTTTAACCTACACATTACAATTGATAACTTTGATAATGGACATGCTCAATTAGCTACAAATGCGATCAAATGTTTAGCCAAACGTTACCCAAATCAATCCGAATTTATTCGTAAATTAAAGATAGGCTTTTTATTGAATAATCGGGGAATTAGCTCAGTTCAAATAATAAAGAACCTAAATACTGAGCGAGTGGTTCTGGACATTTTCAAGAGCAAAGCTTTGGTTGGAAAGCACATGCATAATGAGAAATGCAAGTTTAAGAATAAGTCTGTAAATTCATGGCTATCAGAAGAAGATCAGGTTGAGGAATTCATTCTTGAGCTAATAAAAATAGGATGGATTAAGCTTAACGAAGATCCTGAACATAGCCGATTTTGGAAAATGATCAATGATGAAGATGGGAAAATGTTTGGAGTTTTCTCTGCTGCAGAAAAAGCTTTTATTTATGATTGGATTGCTGGTGCTAATTCAAGTAGACGCATTAACCCAGTAAATACAGAATATATAAAAAACTTTATAGAACTAAATGATTTTAGTTATTTGTCAGAAAAGGAATTATTGCTGTTACAGCAGCAAATTCAGATATCTACAAATACTGGACATAAAATTAGCAAATTGATGCCATATTTAGCTCCACATCAACATCACCAAGAGATTGGTTTATGGGCTACGCAAAAAGTAGTTGAATATATTTTCCCATTCTTAGGCAGTAATTTTAAATAAGAGTAGGCTAACTTATTAATTTATACAGAATAGATGTAGTCTATGACAAATAGATTGCATCTCGCTATTTTTTACACGTATGAAATGAAACACCTTTGATTCAAACGGACATTGCGAAGGCTTAGGGCTTTTTTGAAATTACTTACAAAGAAATAAAGAGTACGATCAAATTCTAGCCGTACTCTTTATTTTACGATAATTTAAATAGCTTGCCATTGTTGCTTAACTTCTTCTGAATTTTTAATCAGAACTACTTTGTCATCTTTGACCTCACCAATCCATGCCGTTGGGATCAGATGATGCTGATCATTTTCATCACGCGTCAGTTTGAGTTGGCTATCACCTTCGAGATGATCAACTGTTCCGACTTTGGTACCACAAGAAGCAATTACATCTGAATGTTTTTTAATATCTTGAATATTTAAAGTACTCATTTCTTAAACCTCTTTTATAAACATTACAACACAGAAGCCTTTAAGCTACTGCTTATTTCCTCATAATTGTTGGATTTTAAATAATCCTTACATGATGATTTTATAGATTCACTTAAACCTACTATTTAGTTAACAATGAAACAAAAAGAAATAAATAGTTAAATAATTACGAATAATTATCTTTTCATTACAATTTATCTATTTAACTAAACAGATTATTTCAATTATTGTTTAAATAAACTCATTTGAATTAACATTTTAAGAATGAATAGAAAAATATTTATAAAAAGCTCAACTTTAGACATATTAAATCGCTTTGAGCAGTATTCAGCTGAAGAAAAGCTAACTCAACGTCCAATTGTGTTGAAACAGTTGATTCATTCTGTTGGACGATTGCCTGACCCTGCTTCGGGACAAACCTATCAACGCTGGCAAATTTTTGCCCAGATAGCTGGCTTTGACCTAAGTTTAGCAAAGCTTTTTGAGTCCCATTTTGATGCTTTAAGTATTTTGCATGAACTCGGTTATCAACATGAAATCAATGAGGAGACATGGGCTGTTTGGGCTGCCGATGGTGGACCCGTGCCGTTACAGGTCGAAAATGGGCTTTGTAATGGAATTAAGCCGTGGTGTTCAGGCGCTGAATTTATTCATAAAGCATTAATCAGTTTTAAAGATCAACAGGGGCAATCTCAGCTCTGCATTATTGACCTCAACCAATCCTTGATCACCATTGATCTGGCTCACTGGCAAGCTATAGGCATGAAGGGAACACAGACCGCAAGAGTCAATTTTCAAGAGATAGCAGTCAAACTCATTGGTCACCCCAATGACTACCTTGATCGGGTTGGTTTCTGGCATGGTGCTGCGGGTGTTGCAGCTTGCTGGTACGGTGCCGCGGTGCGGTTAGTGGATGAGCTACAACAAAGTTGCCTTAAAGCCCCTAATCCTTTTAAGAAAATGTATTTAGGGCGGTTGGTAACTCGACTTGCTGTAACCCGACAATATTTCCAATATATCGCGCAACTGATTGATAGCCAACCCAAGCTTAGCCATGAACGGGATGTACGGATCTTGCGTGCGCAGGCAGAACAAAGCTGTTTGGAGGTTATTGAAGGGGTAGGAAAAGCGCTTGGAGCACGGCCTTTTTGTGAACAAGCAACTTTTGCCAGCCTAATGGCTGATTTACCTGTATTTATTCGGCAAAGTCATGCGGCATTCGATGATGAGCAAATTGCTGAACGATGTTTACAGGAGCAAATATCATGGCAGCTCTAAAACATCCTTTAGTCGAAGATCGTATTATTGAAGGGCAAGGGACCTCCCGAGAACAATGGCTGCATGCATTTGAGCAGCAGCCGCTTTCTCTACTCAATTTTAAAAAATTTCAGTCTAAAAGAATCTTGATTGTTGCACCCCATCCAGATGATGAGATACTGGGGTGTGGCGGCTTGATGCAACAATTAATTATGTTGAATTGTCAGTTGGTGATCGTGGCCGTAAGTAATGGGACACAAAGCCATCCACATTCAACCAAATACAGCCCAGATCAATTAGATCAAATTCGCCCACAAGAAAGCTTGGCGGCCTTACAGCGTCTAGATATTTCTGAATATGTTCAACGTATTGCACTAAATTTACCAGATGGGCAGATTCATTTGCACAGGGAACATCTGTGGCAAGAATTAGACAAGTTGGTTAAAGCGGAAGATATTTTAATTTGTAGCTATGCACAGGATGGGCATCCAGATCATGAAGCGGTAGGAAAAACTGTACAGGCATTTGCTCTAGCTCATGACATGTCATATTTACACGTGCTGATCTGGGCTTGGCATTGGGCGCTACCACTAGATCCGCGTATCAACTGGCAAAAGGCTAGAGCTTACAACTTAACTCAGGCTCAATTAATCAAAAAACGTCGGGCCATCATGCAGTTTAAGAGTCAGATTGAAGCTGATGAAAGTACAGGCAATTCTGCGATTTTATCTCCAGCAATCATCGAACGTTTGTTAATGCCTTGGGAGGTTTATCTTTGTGAATGATTCTAGTCAATATTTCGAAGCCTTATATCATCACAATAACGACCCTTGGGGCTATGATTTACATTGGTATGAAGCTCGTAAAAGGCAGATTTGTTTGGCATTGCTTACTCAACAGCATTATTCATCAGTGTTGGAAATCGGCTGTTCCAATGGCCATTTAAGTGTACATTTAGCCAAACGCGCTGATCAGCTTTTATGTCTAGATTTTTCTGAACATGCTGTTCATTGGGCCTCTAAACGTTTAGAGAATTTGAAGCATGTGAGCGTTCAACACCAAAAAATTCCTGAATATTTTCCTGAACAGAAATTTGATCTGATTGTCATCAGTGAAGTGGCCTATTACTTATCACGCAATGAACTGCATGAACTGATCGATCAGCTCCAAGACAGTTTAACGCCACAAGGTGAAATTCTGTGTTGTCACTGGCGTCACGCCATTCAGGATTTTGAACTAGATGCTTATCAAGTCCATCATTGTTTAAAACAATCTTTGTTGTTCACTCATTATTTAAGTTTGAATGATCCAGATTTCATCATTGATATCTGGACGGTAAATCCTTCATCTTTGGCAAAACAACAGGGCTTAGTATGAAAATAGGTATTGTTATCCCAGCCCATAATGAGGAACAAAATTTATCCGCTTGTTTGCAGTCAATTAAACACGCTATACAGCATATAGGTCACGGTCAGGTCGAGATTCTAGTGGTTTTAGACAGTTGTACTGACCAGTCCCTCATGATTGTAAAGTCACATCAGATGAATTGGCTTGAATGTAATTTTGCTTGTGTGGGCAAGGCCAGAGACCTTGGCATTAGGCAGCTAATCGATCAAGGAGTTACATGGGTCGCTTGCACGGATGCTGATACAATTGTAGATCCTGATTGGTTACTATGCCAAATGCGACATCAACCAACAGATGCCATTTGTGGAATCGTTATACTGGATGATCTTAGTCACTTATCAATACAACAACAGCAAAAATATCTGACGCATTATCAGGACATGATGAATCATCAACATATACATGGGGCGAATTTAAGCTTTAGTGCCGAAGCCTATATTAAGGCGGGAGGCTTTGAACCTATTCCTTGTCATGAGGATGTCTCATTAATTGAAAAATTTATTAAGCAATGTTGCAAAATCACTTGGAGTAATTTGGTTCGCGTCACCACTAGCAGTAGATTAAATGGACGTGCACCTGAAGGTTTATCGTACTTTTTAAAACATTTATAAAATTGATCTGATTTGGTGGAGAAAGCTAATCCACAGCTATACCGAGTGAAATATATTATTCAGCTTTATAAATGAACTGCTTAATTCAGTCATTTCTTCAAAACTTAAGTAAATTCATATCTTTGCCTTGTTTAATTGAAAAGCTAAGAATAAAAAGTGTTAAAAATAAACGCTTTAATTTTATTTAAATAAATGAAGATAAATGATTGATATGTAGCGATTTTATTTCTTGCAAAAAATACTATTTTTAGCTTGGTTTTGTGTATAATTTCGCCATAAAAGCCTCTGTGGATTTATAGAACTTCTCTATAGATTAGCAGGGGTTTTTCTATGGCGATTTATCCGAGATGGACGCTCTGAGTTAATTTGTGTGGATGGTATTAAATGATCCTTTTTTCCAGAACTGCTCTTATTGATCCTGAAATTCAATTAAGTGCTCAACGTCTTTCAACTCGTTTTAGCTTTTTCGGTCTTGGTTTCGCCACGGCTGCATGGGCGCCGCTGATTCCTTTTGCCCAGCAACGTTTGCATTTTAATCATGCCGATTTTGGTTTGTTGCTATTATGCAGCGGCTTAGGTGCAATGCTAGCTATGCCTGCGACAGGTAAAATTGTTCAGCGTATTGGTTGTCGTGTGCCGATCGGTTTCGCTTTACTCTTGCTTGCCGTTTTATTGCCAAGCCTAAGCTTATGGACCTCGCCGTTAATGATGGCGATCACCTTATTCTTATTTGGTACAGCAGCAGGAAGTCTGGGTGTTGCACTCAATATTCAGGCCGTAGTGGTTGAGAAAAATAGCTTAAAATCATTGATGTCTGGCTTTCATGGTATGGCGAGTCTAGGCGGATTAGCTGGGGTACTGACGATTACTGCATTGCTTGCTTTAAGTATTTCGTCTGTTATGAGCGCATTTGCTGTGAGTTTACTGTTGGTAATTATTGTTTTTCTTTCAGTGCCATACAACATAAAAGCTGTAGAAAACACCCTTCTTGAAGCGTCATCGAAAGTGAAAAAGTCGATACGACAGCGTCTGCCACAACCTTTGATTATATTAATTGGTATTGCCTGCTTCATCATTTTCATGACGGAAGGTGCGGCGATGGACTGGAGTGGTATTTATTTAACGCAACAATATGGAGTTAATGCCGCTTTTGCGGGATTGGCGTATACCTTCTTCGCGATTGCCATGACCACAGGACGTTTTACGGGGGATTATCTGATCCGTTATTTTGGTGAAAAAAAGCTTTTAACCTATAGCGCGATTTGTGCAACTTTAGGTTTAGCTTTGGTCAGTATCGCGCCTTATTGGTGGCTGGTTTTAGTGGGTTATACACTGGTTGGGACAGGTTGTTCTAACATCGTCCCGATCATGTTTTCCCGTGCTGGACGTCAGACGGTGATGCCGAGCGCAGTTGCATTGTCTTGTGTTTCGACCATGGCTTATACGGGTATTCTGGTTGGACCTGCTTTCATTGGAATGGTGAGTGAGCTGATTGGCCTAAGTACAGTGTTTATGGCACTATCGGGTCTATTATTATTGATTGTGGCTTTAAATCGGTTTACTTATGTGAAATAAGCCTCATAGTGAATTGAACTGGCAATATCTGGATACTGCCAGTTCCTTACAAATCAAAGTACTATAAATTTTGATAAATAGGGTTAACGTTACGCATTCCCAGGAATCTGAAATCCTGCATAGCGGTTTTGTTCTGTAAGTCGTTAAGAAATGCATTGCGCCACTCATTAATATCAAAATCTTTTAAACCTTTCATCAGTTGTTTGTAACGTGAAATACGTTCACGTCGTGGCATTTCCAGTGCTTTTTTTAAGGCATTGACCATCGCCATTTTGTCGGTGGGATCAACCAGAAGTGCTTCAGACATCTGTTCCGCTGCACCTGCATATTTGGATAGAATAAGTACACCAGGATTTGATGGATTTTGCGCGGCAATATATTCTTTCGCGACCAGATTCATCCCGTCTCGTATTGAACTGATCCAGCACACATCGGCTTGACGATAGATTTGCATCAAATGATGATGTTTTATTGCATCATAAATACATTCCACGGGTTGCCACTCTTCCTTTGCAAATTCCTGATTAATCATCTCGATCTTAATCTTGAAACGCTCAAATAAACGTTGATAAGCTGGAACTTCCAAACGACATGGGCAAGCAATTTGTAAATGTTGAATATGCTGCTGATACTCAGGATATTTCTCTAAGAACTCTGCATAGGACAAAAAGCGTTCCAGTAAACCTTTTGAATAATCAATCCGATCTACGCCGATAATGGTTTTTGCAGCATTCAGCTCTACTGGACGGGTAAGGAAGTCTTGTACATCAATAAACTTATGAGCCGCTTTTTGAATCGCTGTTGGATTTACACCAATTGGATAGCATTTAATTATGGTTAAACGTTGATGGTAGCTTAATAAAGTTTGTTGAATTTTCTGTGCGTTCAATAAAGATGTGCATACTTGCATACACACTTTTTGATCTTTATCTGTTTGTAGACCCACCACATCGTATTGGCATAGATCCTCAATCAATTGTTGAGCACATGGAATTTTTTGCCAGATAAATAAAGGTGCAAAAGGAATGTGCAGGAAAAATCCAATTTTATTCTGCATACCGAGTTCACGGCAATATTTCGCCACACTTAAAAAATGATAATCATGAACCCAAATGGTATCGTCTGGATCTGCAATTTCGGCAAGTTTTTGAGCGAATAAAGAATTTACTTTTTGATATCCTTCGTATTCTGATGTTTTAAACTCAATCAGGTCTGAACGATAATGCATGGCAGGCCAAAGTGAATTGTTGGCAAACCCTGCATAATAATCTGAATATTGAGAATTTGTTAAAGGGCAGGTGACATAATCAACTTTATCCTTCCGAAAAATATTAAAATGTACTTCCTCTTGCTTATGAACTCGTTCGCCATTCCATCCGAGCCATACACCACCAATATCATCTAATGCATCTTGTATAGCGACTGCAAGCCCACCTGCGGTAGTTTTTTGCCCGTTGGGAATACTGACTCGATTCGATAAAATAATTAATTTAGACATGTTTTCTCTCCATCTAAGTTGTTGTTACCCTTAAAATTGTTATCATGGTTTCGAATATGGTCTAAAAATAATTCTAAAAAATCATATACTTGCTTTGTGTCTTTAAGCTGGTATTTGGCATGGGTAAGCCCTTGACCGACTTTGATTGAGATGCCATCTTCCAACTGATTCACAAAATAAAAACCATCTTCGTCCGTAAAGTCATCACCAATGAAAATTGGTGTGTAAACCTCATACTGGTTTAAATGAGCTAAAACTTCCTTGATTGCCAAGCCTTTATTGGCTTGAGCGGGTATTAATTCATAAACGAATTTCCCTTGAATTAATCTTAGGTTGGGGAATATCTTTTGAGCTTCTAACATTATTTTTTTTGCTATATCTTCTAGCTCTGGAGCTTTCCTATAATGCAACGCAATTGATGATTTCTTGTTTTCAATCAGTAAACTTGGATAGGCGATACATGCTCGAGCTAAAATTTTGTGAATATGTGAAATTTCTAAGAAACCCTTTGGTGTACGTAATTCTTTTTCATTTCCAAGATATATTTCTAATCCATGCAATGCAGCAATTGGAAGATCAAGGGATTCAAATAATTTACGTGCAGAATCAATGTCTCGTCCTGTCACAGCTATAACAGGAATTTTATTTGAAATAATTTGTCTTAAAATATTTAAAGTCTTAGTCGGAATATAACTGTTAGTAGGATCTAATTGAAAATCAGATAAAGTTCCATCTATATCTAAGAATAGACATGGCTTATTGTAATTTGAGTTAAGCTTGTCTCTTAATAAAGAGTTCAAGTATTCTAATTGTGAAATTGATTCATCTATTATATTTCTCAATTTTAGTATCTCATATTTCAATTATATTTTATTATAGGTTGATATTTTTTTTATAATACTTAAGTTGTCAATAAGCAAACACAAGTAGAACGTAATTTACATCAGTAATGCTTAGAATACATGGTAAATATTTCTTACATTTTTAATAAGAATTCATTTTTTATATTTATTATAGCTTTGCTACACAAAGATGTATAAGTTGAAGTCGCTTTATTGCATAAACCTATTCTTGAAGGCTTCTTCAGCAATATAATTTTCAAATGAAGAAGCCTACACACAAAATCTACCGCACAACCAATTGGCCCGCATATAACCGAGCTCTCATTAATCGTGGGAATATTGCCATTTGGTTCGATCCAAAGACCTAGTGTATGCACAATCACAAGGCAAGCATGGTCGAAATCAAACTTACTCTGACACCGCTATTCAATATTGTTTAATGATCAAATCCTTATTCCATCTAATGTAGACCAAAAAGTAAAATAAAATTTTCCCATATTATTAACTTATTATTCCTTAAATGTCTCATTCAAAGCTTGTTGTACAGCATCAACACGTGTTTTACAGGCTTTGTATGCCACCATAGACTCTTCAACGATTTTCATTAAATTGTCGATGTCTGGCTCTTCCTGTGACTCCAATAGCTCGGCATTCTTTTTAAGGACTCCATAGCCTTCCTTGAAAGAGAGTTCTTTTTTACTCATTACTAATTACCTTCGTTACATTTGCTTGAATGGTGCCATCCTGTAATTCGACCTGGATGCTATCACCTGAAATCTGTTGAATAGAGCGAATAGCTTTTCCTTCACTACGAACAATTCCGTAGCCTTTAGCCATCACGGTTCTTGGATTCTGAATTAGGGTTTCCCGCAGCAGTGATTCGACTTGATTAGTTGCCAGTTTGATCTGTTGCTGGGCTAAATAATGTAGGGTGCTTAGCATCAAATCTACGCTCTTATTTGCTTCATTAATCTGTCCATGCGCAAGCGTCTTAATCACTCTCATGTATTGATCATTTTGGCTTTGGTACGCCGTGATTTGATGTTGGGATAATAGCTTAATGGTTTGGAATAAATCTAAGACATCCTGAGTCCGTTCAGCAATTAGATTACGAATGCCACTAATTACCTTACTTGGTGTATCAAAAGAACGGTTTGCAACTTCATCCAATATCGTACGGTCTTTCTCGTGACCAATGCCGACCCAAATCGGAACGGTTCGTTTGGCCAACAATGCTGCTAGTTCATAATCATTTAAATAGGCAAGGTCGTTTACAGCACCACCGCCGCGAATAATCACAATGAGATCAGGTGGTGTATTGAAATCGGTAGCCCATTGTCTGAGGCCATTACTTAGAGAGGTGATAATACTTTGCGCAGCTGTGTTCCCTTGGAATGTTGCTGAGTAGTACTTGAAATGACATACATCAGATTTTTCTAAAGCATCAGCATCTTTTTTGAAGTCACCTAGACCTGCAGCATTTTCAGGAGCAATTACCAGGACATTCTGAATATCAAAAGGAGTAGGGACGAGCTTGTTTTTATTTAATAGGCCTTCAGAGGTAAGTCTTTCTAAAATTTGTTGATAGTGCCGTGCAATGTCTCCAAGCGTATAGCTTGAATCAATATCTTCAACATTCACCGAAAAGCCATACTGAGGATCAAACTTGGCTCTAACTTTTAACAAGACATTTAAATCCTTTGAAAGCTCTACACCGCTTTCTCTTTCAAACTTAAGCACCATTTTCTGAGCTATAAATTTCCAGATGGTTCCTTTACAACTCGCTATAACTTTGTCGGTACTTTCATCCTTTTCAGCTAACTCAAGATAGTAATGTCCGCCCTTAATATTTAGATTACGGATCTCAGCTTTCACCCATACAGGCTCATTGAAAGTAATTTGAATTACTTCCTGTACTGTGGATAGATAATCACTAAGAGAAAACTGAGGTTCAGACATTAGGTCAATTATTTTAAGTGGTTAGATGAATAGTATTAAAGCAAAGCTATAAGTGCAAATTGAGAATATGCTCACTTGACCTTGATCAAGGTATATGGCATATTTCTTCTATAGTGGACGTACATATGGAAATTCACTTAATTACCGTAAAAAGCTCATCATTTGATGGGCTTTTTTTGTTACTAGATAATTTGGTATAAAATGCGAATGAGATCTCAATATAAACCAAGTATATTATTTGGTATTAAGTTCTCCATGGTAGTTAATATCAGTTTATACCTGCACCTTCCCCAAGTTGCAGGTTTTTTTTTCTTCATTTTTTATTCGATTAATGATTTAATTATTTTGTTGTAAATAAAAACAACGATTCCTTGTTTCGGCGCAAAAGACCAAGGGGAAAGCCTTACAGAAATGTAGGGCTTTTTTAATAGGAGCTTAACTTAATCGTATTGGTATAAATTTTAATTTTTTATCAGATGCTTAGTCGATAAAGTGCGTTCAAATAATTGCGCTTTTTTGTTCTGATATATTTTAATCATTACTTACAACAAGAAGAATAGAAATGAATATTTGTATCGGTGGTGATTTAGATGGCAGGGTAATAGTGCTTGATAAACCATGTTTTAATGCTAAAAAAGTAAACAAGACAAAAGCAGAAAACTACATTAAGCAAATGTATGTCATACATGGTGACGTCTATTATTTTTGGCGTGATGCTGAGCTTAAATTGTTGGAAGTTACTCAACGTATAGAGATCTTACTGGCAAAGACTAAGCGAAAATCTATTTAACTGTCCCTGATAGTAAGTTTTTTATTGTCTTTATCCGTAAAAGAAATTAGTTTAAATTGAACCAATTGTTAAAATAATTATGAGAACGGAAAAAATGAATAGAAAATTTGAACTACATGTGATTAGCCAGATCTATGACTTTTTAGTTGAAAGAGAGGCGTTTACCTCACTAAACCTTGATCGTAAAGTTACGGAGTTTTTTCGGGAAGTACATGTAGGGCGAGAAGAAGATTTTACAATTCTTGAATCAAATAAAATCTCAGGAAACTTTGGTGAAGTTTCCTATATCAATTTATTGAATGTCCCTAATTTCAACGATAAAGATAAATTTCTGAAATGGGCACATAAAGCTTTAAATTTATAAGTTGTAATAAATCAGTGTAATTTAATAGGAATTGTTTCATTGTTTAACAAATTCAATTACATAAATAATAATGTGGTTACATTATGAACAGTAATTCATCAGAAGGCGGTTAGATAAATACAAATCACAGTGATATGTTTGAATCAAAAGTTCTACATGGATGGAATTAAAGATGAAATTCTTAACTTTGGTGAGCATAGGTGCGGTAGCAAGTTTCTGTTTATTGTTAAAGAGTCACACTACTGAAAATTCATTTCATTCAAACTTCGATAAAGTTGTTCGAAATGCTGTCTTACAGGGATTCATATAAATATAGATGCCTAAGATATATAGCTTTTAAGTACTTAAAGGAGAAATAAGATGATCAGATTATTAATGTGTATATTTGGCCTTCATGGTGCTAGAGAGATTGATTACACCAATGACCAAAAAGAAATTTGTGTATGCCGAGAGTGCTTGAAGAAAGTCAAGAGTCCTTATAAACAGGTATAATTTCTTTTTATGAAAAGACAGTCTAAAAAATCTGAGCATATAACCTCAAATTGGACAACCGAGCAAGATAGTTTCTTAATTGAAAATAGTTTTATGGTGATTGAGCAGCTTATCAATCATCTGCCTTTTACTGAAGATGAAATTATTAAGCGTAAAGAGGTACTAGGTCTCACTAGAAGACATAGACAGATGCGTAAATTTTTAAGCAATCCATCTTAAGAGAGTTCTAAGCCTCTATTTTTTTAAAACGGATCAGACATAAAAGACCCCGTTCGATATCTATTATTCGCGGAGGTTTTTTTCTCTTATGGATGTTGTTATACAACTTTATACACTTAATTAACGTCACAGTTACTTTTATAAAATCTCTTACATGTCTATCCCTAGAATTTGTGATAATTGTTTGCATTTAGAGTCAAATGCATTCTTAATGACTAGAGCATTAAATAGAACAATAGAAGGAGATGGATATGACCTCGCAAGAAGTACTCGTATTTTCAGCCTCAGCATTTGGTCTCACATTACTCATTTATGAGTTTGGACAGATGTCCATGATGTTTAGTTAAACCACCTTCGGGTGGTTTTTTATTGCAAGATATAACTACATCACAATATGGATAGAATATGTAAACTGGTTAAATTTTAGTGTAATTATGAATTTACAATATTTACTGGAAGTTTCGTTTACGTAACAAACGAGTAATTAATGGCTTTGTTGCATAAATATGTAAGCATCTGATTTAAATAAATTTAATTTTAGATCATAAAATTATCAAAACTTTTAAAATCATATAGTTATGAAATCTTTGTGCAACAAAGCCAAGAATAGATGGTAGGTTTATATAGGAATATGCAATAATTCATGTGCTCCAGCTATCTACAATATTTGCCCAATCCTGAAGCATCTTTCTACGATCAGTCAAATATTTCGCATGGTTATATGAAGCGCGGGTCTTATTTACTTCGGCATGGGCTAGTTGTGTTTCAATCCAGTCAGTATTATAGCCAAGGCCATTTAATTCAGTTGAGGCTGTAGCCCTAAAGTCATGAGCTGTTACTTGATTTAAGCCAATATATGTAAGCATTTTGTTTAGAGTAGTTCTAGAGATCATGCAGTCTCTTTTTTGCGGGGAAGGGAATACATATTTTTGATCTTTAGTAAAAGCATATTGTTCATTCAAAATATTAAGTAATTGATTGGAAATGGGAACGATATGAACTCGATTTTTCTTCATTATTCGTTCTTGCTTTAATCGTCTAGAGGCTTTAGGAAATTTGATAATCTTCTCTTCAAAATCTACAAAACTCCATTCCATTTTTCTTATTTCAACAGTCCTGAGCATAGAGTAAAGCATTGCCAAACATGCATTCTTAACGGTTGTAGAACCTCCATAACTATCAATATTTTGTCGTAGTGCATTCTTCTCATGCTTTTCAAGTGGTCGAGCATGTTCTACCTCAGGGGATTCAATGGCCTCCCTTACCGCGTAGGTGGGATCGTTATCAGCGCGTAAAGTCACAATTGCATAGCGCATAACTAAACCAATGAATCTACGATTAAGGTTGGCAGCAGACTCACCAGTGCCATGCTTCCCTTGACTTAATACACGTTGAACAGTGTTCTTCATAATGGATAAGATATCTGCAGAGCTAACGTCATTGATTGGCTTATTGCCAATGGCTTTGTAGACATCCTTTTCCATAGAATTATTAAAACGGCCGATATAGTCCTCTGATTTGTACTTCATTCTCTCTTGAACATATTCTTGAGCAATGGCCTTAAATGTATTGTTAACAGCCAATTCTTTTTCAATTCTATCTTTTTTCTTTTCTTCAACAGGGTTCAAGCCTTTAGCAAGTTTAGCTTTAGCCTCGTCTTTAAGCTTACGAGCATCCTGAAGTGATACTGCAGGGTATTCGCCAAAACTAATAGTCCCTTCTTTTCCATGTAAGACAAATTTGAATCGCCAAATTTTTTTACCAGTCGGGCGCACTTCAATATATAAACGTTCAGCATCAAGTATTCGGTAAGATTTTTCTAGTGATTTTAAAGTTCTGACTTTTGCATCGGTGAGCATACGGGTATCTTGTTAATAGAAATATGTTACCCGTTAAGATACCCGTTTTTATTGAGGATTAAAATAGAATAAAAAAGACTAAAATAGAGTGTAAGTTTTGTTTTGTAAGGGTTTTAGTGGTTTTCATTAGATTGTAACGGATTGATACAGACTCATATTATCAGCATTATTCAGGATGACGATTTTCATAGTCAATAACTTCTGTAATTACATAAAATAAGAAATATCAAGATTTATTTAATAGAGAAATGTAGTTATTTCTCGTATAAATCTCAAAAACAGCGGAATTCGATTAAGCTATTATGCGATAAGAAGAGTGGAAAGTATTGTCTATCGGCAATTATTTTTTAATTTGCCAATTATAATAAAAGGGAGCACCTGCAAAATGGGTTATCAGAAGATCATCGTTCCTGCGGATGGTAGTAAAATTACCGTAAACGCAGATTTATCATTAAATGTTCCAAATCAACCGATTATTCCTTTTATTGAAGGCGATGGTATTGGTGTCGACATTACACCAGCCATGAAAACTGTAGTAGATGCTGCAGTACAAAAAGCATATGGTGGTAAACGCTCGATTGAGTGGATGGAAGTCTATTGTGGTGAAAAAGCCAATAAAATTTATGGCTCTTATATGCCAGAAGAAACTTTTGATGCGCTACGCGAGTTTGTGGTTTCAATTAAAGGCCCTTTAACTACACCCGTGGGTGGGGGCATTCGTTCTTTGAACGTGGCGCTACGCCAAGAATTAGATTTGTACGTCTGTGTACGTCCTGTACGTTGGTTTGAAGGGGTACCATCACCTGTTCAGCACCCTGAACTGACCGATATGGTCATTTTCCGTGAAAACTCAGAAGATATTTATGCAGGAATTGAGTGGAAAGCCGATTCTCCCGAGGCAAAGAAAGTAATTAAGTTTCTCAAAGAAGAAATGGGCGTGACTAAAATCCGCTTTGAAGATAACTGTGGTATCGGGATTAAGCCTGTATCGAAAGAGGGAACGCAGCGTCTTGTGCGTAAAGCCATTCAATTTGCCATTGATAATGATAAGCCGAGTGTGACCTTGGTTCACAAAGGCAACATCATGAAATATACCGAAGGAGCGTTTAAAGAGTGGGGTTATGAACTTGCGATGGACCGTTTCGGTGGTGAGCTCATTGATGGCGGGCCATGGGTAAAAATTAAAAATCCAAAAAATGGTAAAGACATCATCATTAAAGATGTGATTGCCGATGCATTCTTGCAGCAGATTTTAATGCGTCCTGCGGACTATTCAGTGATTGCGACTTTAAACCTGAATGGTGACTATATTTCTGATGCACTGGCTGCAGAAGTTGGAGGGATTGGTATTGCGCCGGGTGCGAATATTGGTGGGGCGATTTCTGTTTATGAAGCCACGCACGGAACAGCGCCAAAATATGCCGGTCAAGATAAAGTCAATCCAGGCTCCATTATTCTTTCTGCTGAAATGATGCTACGGGATATGGGCTGGGTAGAGGCGGCAGATTTGATTATTAAAGGTATTTCAGGGGCAATTGAGGCGAAAACAGTCACTTATGATTTTGAGCGATTAATGCCGAATGCGACCTTATTGCGTTGTTCGGAGTTTGGTGAGGCTATTATTGCGAATATGGAATAAGCCTTAAGCTAAAAATGATAGAAACCCGCATATACTGCGGGTTCTCTTTTGTTGGCTTGAAAATAGGTCTGGAAATAGGTTTGTAATGTAAAACTAGGTTAAAGGATTTGTGCTTTCAGTGAGTATAGGTAAGGCTGAATAATAAGGGGGAGTTGATTCTTAACCATAATTTATATATGTAATTACATTGAATCACCTTGATACAGCTTATGGCTTGGGTTTTCTCCATATTACTGTAAGGTGGGACTTGTCAACTACGGCAAATGATGAAAAAGGAGTAGTCTCATGGCTAATCAACAACAAAATAATCAGCAACAACGTCAACAACAGCCGAATCAACCCCAAGAACAGCAAGATCAGCAGCAACAACAGCAACAGCCGAACCAGCCACAAGAACAGCAAAATCCGCAAAAACAGCCGAATCAAAACCAACCGAACCCAGATCAGCAACAACGCTAGGCGTATTGCTATTTCATGAACGAATGTTAAAGGCATTTCAAGGAGGAATCGATCAAAGGGAGTTGAACCAAAGGAGGACCCTATGTCGAATAATGTTGTGAAAACATTAAAACAGAAGATCAAAGCACGTTTAAAAAAGATCTCTAAGCATCAGTCTAAGCTGAAAGCCTTAGAGAAAGAACTGAAGAAACGTAAGTAATTTATGTGGTTTATTTGAAGCAAAGCCCTCATTTTATATGAGGGCTTTGTCGTTACATTTGTAAGATATCTTTCAATATATGAAGCATTTAGTATGAATAAGTAAGTTTATCTTATTTTCATATCTAAAAATTAGCTGAGTAGTTGAATCATGTCTCGTTTAGTTCTGAGTGGAGCTATTTTAAGTACAAGTCTGTTGATGAGTGGATGTCAGCCACCCGCTTCGGGTGAAGCAGCAGGTTTGAGTTATCCATATTTATATTGGCAGTTATATAAGACACCTTTAGAGAAAAACTTAAATGTGCCTGTACAAGGTATAAGCCATAAGCAGATACAAGATACTTGGGGGGCAGCACGTGGTCAGGGACGAAAACATCAAGGTATTGATATCTTCGCTAAACGCGGAACACCTGTCTTAAGCACCACATCAGGCATTGTCTTGGATGTCGGCCTCAATAGTCTAGGTGGACAAGTAGTATGGGTAATGGGACCAAACTTAAGCCGTCACTACTATGCACATTTAGATGCTTATGCGCCTGATATTCAAACTGGTGATTGGGTTGAAGTGGGAGAGGTATTGGGCTATGTCGGGAACACGGGCAATGCCAAGAATACGCCACCACATTTGCACTATGGAATTTATAGGACTGGAAAAGGAGCCGTAAATCCTTATCCGTATTTAACTTTAAATGCATTGAAATAACCGAGCTTTGATCTACAGATGTAAAAGTTTGAATGCATCCATTGTATTGGTCATAGAAGGTCCCTCAATTGGGTTCTTTTCTTATACTTACACAATACATTTGTAGTATTTAGAGGTAAGTTAAAAATATCACTACGTATTTAACATGGATGACCCTCTATAACGCGCCCGACTAACGCAAGTAGGTTAATTCTTTTTTGATTCTCTTCAATGCGAAGGCTTAAAAGGCCTCTTTTTTAGTTGTTGGATTGGAGGTGGATGTCCTACGAGTAAAATAAAATAGTTGCAGTGTTCCTAAACTGAGTACTCCCGCAGCAAGCATAAACTGAAAGTGATATGACCAACCCAAATGCTGCAAGGTACTAAAACTTAGGCCACTGACCAGCTGGACCGTTGCAAAGCTGAGTGTTGCCATACTCCACAACTTTTTATAGGCCAAGCCGTAGAGTTGTAAGATGGTGTAGGAGGTGAGAAAGACTACCGCAGGGTTCAGTAGACCTGTGAGAAATGAAGACAGGAGCGTAAATACAGGCGAGAAACTCAGAACCGCAATAAAAACTGCCGCAATATAGACACTGTATAAAATCTTTAAAGCCAGAAAGTTGCCAAATTTACGTGCTAAAGCATAAGCTGTCGCTGCACCCAAAGCGCTGCCTAAGCCATATAAAATCCAGTTAAAATTGATCCAATATAAATTTAGCGTTAAAACATGACTTAAATAATCAATCCAAAACAAAGAATGGGGAATATAGGCAAAGGCGCTGCAGGCATAAACAATGAGTAAACTATAGTAAATTTTATTCACTGTATGAGTTTGGGGCTGGCTTGTAGAGATACTGTGTAGTTGCTTTTGGAAAGGGCGAACCAGTATCCATAATAACCATGTAATGACAAATGCAAAGCCACTGAGAATGAACCATGCGCTACTGATTGCAATACGGTCTAAATACGGCATAAACAGCGTGGCTGCCAATACACCAATTCCTATTCCGCTAAATCCAATGAGATTAATTTTAAAACGGTGCTGTAACTCACTGCACTGCGCCACAATACTGGGCGATAGAATCATCAGCAAACCACCGCCGATACCTGAAATGATGCGCCACACCAAATACCAAACTTCGTTAAAATGCGCAAATGCACAGGCAAATAGGCTGATTGAACCAAAGAGCGCAGCAAAAATGATATAGATCGGCATTTTTGCATTTTGTGGCAACTTCATCGCCCAAAATGCTCCGATTAGATAACCCAGCAGATTGGCGCTACCGAGTAGGCTGGCGAAATTGTGTGACCATTCATAGGCTTCGCGAGTGGACGGCAGTAGAGCGGTATAAGAAAAACGTAAGATGCCAATTCCCAAGCACATACTCAGGCAGAGAAAGAGACTCAGTTGTACGGTGCTTGAGAACGTCCTGTTCATCATAATTTGACTATTTGTTTAAAAAACACACTTGAACTATAAGATGAAATTTACAATAAAACAATCGGGTGATGTCCACCTTTAGTCGAGCGGAGTAAAGGCGCAGTCAATTTAATCAGTATCTTTGAGTTGATTGATATCCACTGCATCACCAATGGTATAAAAATGCCCGCCTGCAACATGATGGATACTTTTCCATTCATCTGCGGCTTCATGGTAGTACCAATGGCCATCTCTAAAAACACGATCATCTGCATAAGCGGCAATGACTTTGCCAATAAACAAGTCATGCTGCTGCTGATTATGTGGTTCAGGAATGAGTTCACACAGAATCCATGCGCTACAGCCTTCAACCACTGGAATTGGGCTGTGACCAAACTGAAAAAGGTCGACCCCACACTGACGTAACTTTTCAGGAGCATCATATTGACTGATCATGCCCAGTGCGTAGACCATTTTCAGATGTTTAAGTGTAGGGACTTGCAGCGCAAACAAACCCGATTTTTCAATAATACTGCGGGTTTTTGTCGATTTATCGAGTACGACCGTCACTTTGGCTGGGCTAAACTCTAGGGCGCATGCCCAAGCCGCGGCCATGACATCGGTGCTTTCATCATGTTGACTGGAAACCAGCACGGTTGGGCCGTGGTTGAGTAGCCGATATGCTTTTTCTAAAGGGACGGGCAGAATGTGAGGATTAAGCAAAGATTGATTCATGTAAAAGAACACTTTAACAGCCGTTTAAATGCTTTATACCACATTCTAAAACTGCCAATTCAGTCTAAATTTGTACATTCAGCGTGGAATATGGCGCAAAACAGTAAGCCCGTTTAAATTTTGATTTATAATTATGACAGCATCATTTAGGGAAACAATATGAATATCCCCTTAATCGTCAATGTCATCATTTTTATTGCATTGCTTTTTTTACTGGGCCGAACCCGTAAAACCGATTGGAGTTTAGCGAAGAAGGTACTGGCAGGTCTCTGTCTCGGTATTGTTTTTGGTCTCGCTTTACATGGGTTTTATGGTACGAATTCGCCTGTACTGCAAGAGTCGGTACAGTGGTTTAATTTGGTCGGTAAAGGCTATGTCAAACTACTACAAATGGTGGTGATGCCTTTGGTATTTGTTTCCATTTTAGGCGCTGTGATTAAGCTGCACGATGCGGGTTCATTGGGTAAAATTAGTTTTATCAGTATTGGGACTTTGTTATTTACCACAGCGATTGCTGCATTTGTCGGTGTGGTGGTGACCAATCTGTTCGGCTTAACTGCGGCAGGTTTAGTGCAAGGGACACAAGAAACTGAACGTTTAAATACGATTCAAACTGACTATGTCGGGCAAGTGGCTGACTTGCAAGTGCCTGATTTATTTCTGTCATTTATTCCGAGCAATCCTTTTGCCGAGCTGACTGGGGCACATCCAACCTCCATTATTAGCGTAGTCATTTTTGCAGTGTTTTTAGGCATTGCAGGCTTGAACCTCATGAAAGCGGATGCTGAAAAAGGGCAAAAGCTGTTGTCTGCAATTGACATCTTGCAAGCGTGGGTCATGAAGTTGGTGCGTCTAATTATGATGCTCACGCCTTATGGTGTGTTCGCACTCATGACCAATATTGTGGCCAACTCTAAAATGGCGGACATCTTAAACTTAGGTGGCTTCTTGGTTGCGTCTTATATCGGCTTGGCGATTATGTTTATCGTGCACGCAGTGATTTTGGCGTTCACAGGTGTTAACCCAATTCAGTTCTTTAAAAAGGTTTGGCCTGTGTTGACCTTTGCGTTTACTAGCCGTTCAAGTGCTGCCAGTATTCCTTTAAATATTGAAGCGCAAACACGACGTCTGGGCGTACCTGAGTCGATTGCCAGCTTTTCAGCATCATTTGGTACGACCATTGGGCAAAACGGCTGTGCAGGGCTATATCCTGCGATGCTGGCTGTTATGGTTGCACCGACAGTAGGTATTAATCCGCTCGATCCACTTTGGATTTTGACTTTGGTTTGTGTCGTGACCTTGAGCTCGATTGGGGTGGCGGGTGTAGGTGGTGGAGCAACATTTGCAGCACTGATTGTCCTGCCGATGCTGGGCTTGCCTGTGACTTTGGTTGCACTGCTTATTTCAATTGAGCCTTTAATTGATATGGGGCGTACGGCTTTGAATGTGAATGGTTCTATGACCGCAGGTGTCGTGACCAGCCAAGTCTTAGGTCAAACGGATAAGCGTATTTTTGAGCAAGACAATGTGGACTTAAAAGAAGTCTAAGCTGAGAAATATATAGCTTATGAACTGAAAAGAAGCCTATCTTCATGATTAGGCTTCTTTTTATTGGGCGTGTATCCATAAATGACTAAAAACTGTATCTACTTTTTTACTCAGTTTTTTGCAAAATAAAGCTTCAATTTAGGAGAAAAACGATGAAAATGTATCAAGTCGATGCCTTTACAACTGAATTATTTAAAGGTAATCCTGCCGCTGTGATTGTACGTGATGAATGGTTAGCAGTAGATTTGATGCAGAATATTGCTTTGGAAAATAATTTGGCAGAAACGGCTTTTGTGAAAGTGATTGATGCTGAAAACTATGAAATTCGTTGGTTCACCCCTCAGGTTGAAGTGGACTTTTGTGGGCACGCGACTTTAGGCAGTAGTTTCGTCCTGTTTCGGGATTATACCGATGCTAAACGTATCCAGTTTCATGTGAAAGACTTGGGTGTTTTTATCATTGATCAAGATGTTGATGGCAAGATTCATATGAATTTTCCAATTCGTGCACCGCAAAAGTTAGAAGACTATCCTGCGGAAATTCATGAATTGGTCGATTGTGAAATTAAAGAAGTCTATTTAAACCCACAGGCTTATATTTTAGTGTGTGAGTCTGAGCAGGCCGTTAAGGATGCCAAACCGAACTTAGATAAAATTCGTCAACTGGCAGAAAAGCACAAAGTCAGTACTGCGATTACTGCCGAAAACTTGGATGTTACCCTGACCTCAACGTCTCAAGACTATGATTATATCGCGCGTTATTTCGCACCGCATAAAGGCATCAATGAAGACCCTGTGACAGGCTCCATGCATACAGGTCTTGCACCACTATGGGCGGAGAAGTTGGGTAAAACCTCATTGATTGCCTATCAGGCATCGAGCCGTGGAGGATTGCTTTACTGTGATATTCAGTCTGAAACACGAATCCAAATTTCTGGCTATGCCAAGTTATATATGACGGCTGAACTTTACTTAGATTAAGTTGTAATTCTCTTAAATTAAAACTACTGGTGAAAAATAAGCATTGATTAAAATGCTATTTTTCACCAAATTACTATAAAAATAATTTCACTTTCCTCTATGATGTTGAGAATCATTCATATTTTGTCGAATTATTTGGAAAAATAATGTTTATGCGTTTTAAAACATTGAGTTTGTCGGTATTGCTACTTGGCTTTGGGGGCACAGTATGGGCACAACCCGTATTGGTAAAATCGGAACAGAAAATTGAAGAATATAAATTAGATAACGGTTTACGCATTATTCTTGCGCCAAACGATAAAGAAAATAAAGTGTATATGAACATGGTCTATTTGACTGGTTCATTGAACGAC
This sequence comes from Acinetobacter sp. MF4640, assembly GCF_002018895.1. Lineage (NCBI taxonomy): Bacteria > Pseudomonadati > Pseudomonadota > Gammaproteobacteria > Moraxellales > Moraxellaceae > Acinetobacter > Acinetobacter sp. MF4640. The sequence goes on from NZ_MVOM01000006.1 coordinate 23,116, forward strand.
CCAAAAGGTAAGGGCGGTTTAGCGCACCTACTGGAACACTTAGCGTTCAAGGGAACTAAAAATGTTCCAGGGGACGAGTTTCAGCGCCGTTTAGATCAATACGGTTTAATGAATAATGCCAGCACAGACTATTATTCAACCAAATATATTAATGTGGTTCGTCCTGAACAAAATGCGATTAATGAGCTGATTCATCTTGAAGCTGAGCGTATGGATGGCTTGGTGCTCCAAGAAAAATATGTACCGTCTGAGATCGCGATTGTAAAACGCGAGCGCGAAGTCCGTATGGATCAGCCTTTTTCAGTGCTTATGGATCAGATGTGGAAGTCCGCTTATGGTAATCAATATTTAGGGCGTTTACCGATTGGTGATTTAAACGAGTTACAGTCAATCAAAATGGCTGAGCTGAATAAGTTTTATCGTGACTGGTATGCACCGAATAATGCGGTGTTTGTCATTTCAGGTAAGTTTGACCAAGCAGCTGTATTGAAGCAGATTGATGAAAAGTTTAGTGCGATTAAAGCGCGTGCTGTGCCTGCGAAAGTTAAAGTGCCTGTCTTAGATGCCAGTAAGATTAAAGAACGCCAGTTTGTAGTAAAAAAAGGCAGTAACTTAGCCAAATACAATATCTACCTGAATGGTAAAAACGAGAACATTAAGACTGCGTTGGCGGTGTCACCGTATTTATACACCATGCAACCCAGTGGGCATTTGTACCAAAGCATTGTAGAAACGGGAACGGCGACAGCAGTTCAGTCGACCACATGGTTAGACCAAGATTTTAATATGGTGTTTATGGGCGCAGTTTATGCCCCCAACCATGATGTGAAAAAAGTCGAGTCGGCTTTGGTTACTGGGGTAGAAAAAACACCAAGCTTCAACGAGGTTGAGCTCAACCGCGTGAAGAGTATGATTAAAAATGCACAAGAAAGCATGTTCAGCAGTGCAACAGCAGTCGGTGGCATGCTCAGTGACTATGTGGTCTCTGCCAATGGTGATTGGACACAATACTTTAAAGATCAGCAACAGTTACAACAGCTCAGCGTTACTGATGTGAACCAACGTTTAGATGACTTTTTAGTGCCTGAGCATCGTATTTCAGGCACTATTTTACCGACCCCAGAAGATCAGAAAAAAGCACTTGAACAAGCGGCAGCAGCGACCCCAGCAAAAACTTTAGACCAACAAGCAGTGGCTGAAGAACCATTGAAAGATGTCAGTGCGTATAAGGCAGAAGTGGCTGGATATGTAAAAAGCTCAAAGCAGTATTTAGAAAGTGCTGAAAAACAAATTCAGCGTGGCAAGTTAAAAAATGGCATGCAATATGCGCTGTACCCAAGTACCACGCGTGATGATAAGACTTATGCCACCATTTCGATTGACTTTGGTACCGCAGAAAGTTTGTTTAATAAAGCAGAGTTGTTAGATCTTACTTCTTATTTATTGCTTAGAGCGTCAACTCAATATAGTTTGCAAGATATTGCCGATCATTCTATAGATGCGGGTGGAGGTGCAAGTGCAGCAAGTAATGGCAATGGGATTAATATTTCAATCGTGGCGAAGAAAGAAAAGTTTGATGAATTTTTTAACTTCGTGATTGATGTCCTTAAAAATCCAACCTTTGAACAAAGCCAGTTTGATTTGATTAAGTCGCAAAGCTTAGCAAGTCTAGATCGACCATATACAGAACCTGAAACTGTAGCGGCTTTAACCATTGCTCGTTTACTTGAAACTTATCCAATAGGGGATATTCGACATCACTTCGAGCCTGAATATGTCAAGAAGCAGTATCAGGCCGCAACACAAGCTCAGGTTAAACAGTTGTATCAGCAGTTTTTTGCGATGAATCATGCACAAATTTCGGTAACGGGCGTGATTGATACGAAAAAGATGAAAAAGACTTTAAATCAGGCTTTTGCAAACTGGAATTCGGCAGCGACTTATCAGCGGATTACTTCTGACTTTACTGCATATAAAGCGCAGCGTGTACATGCACTGTCAGAGCAGCGTGAGTTTGGCAGCTATCAGAGCATTATGACGTTCCCTGTGGGTACATACCACCCAGATGCACCTGCTTTACAGGTACTCGAGCACATCTTAGGTGAGTCGCAGTTGTCTTCTCGTTTGGCGCAAGAGCTACGTGAAAAGAATGCCTTGGTCTATGGTTTTGGCAGCAGCATTTCGCTGGATGACTGGACGGAGTCAGGAGCGCTGACGATTGATGCAAACTATAGCGCAGGCAAATCGGCTCAAGTGTCTCAGGCGGTGTATAAAGTGTTGAATGAGTTACTGGCAAAAGGCGTTACTGAACAGGAAGTGGAAGCTGCCAAGGCCGATATTTTGAAAAAACGTGTGACTGCACTTGAAGATAGTCGCAATATCCATCGTATGTTAATTCCTCAAATGAAGCGAAATCGTACTTTACTGGATCGCGAACAGCGTGATTTAGCATTGGCAAAAATTGGCAAAGCCGATGTTGATGCGGTGATTCAGAAGTATATTAAGCTGGATCAGTTGGTTGAAGTGATGGCTGACCAATATGGCAAAGCGCAACCAGCGCTGAAAAAGTAAAGATTTCAGTTTTCATTTAAAAGAACCCCTCAAAATTGAGGGGTTCTTTTTGTTATAGCTTTTAGAAATTAGTTTTCTTATTTTTTTAATTAAAGCCGATAAAACTGTTTGGCATTGTGATGGAATACGCGCTCTAAAGCATCAGGCTCATAGACAGCGACGACATCGCTAAAGGCATCGATAATATTCACCAACGATGTACTGACCGAATCCATAGGAAAGTTAGAGGCAAACATTACCCGATATGTGCCAAAACAGGCGAGGGCATGCGTAATCATGGGATTTGCAAGGTCAAAGACTTCTTGTTTGGACGCCAGTCGGCCTTCTTTATGAAAGCGATGTCCTAATACAGGCATGAAAAGCCCCGACATTTTGGTATAGACATTCGGATAGCTTGCAAGTTCAGCTAAGTCGTCCTGCCAACGGAAGAAAATATTTTCCCGCGCCGTCTGTGTCATCCCTGTATTTGCACCAATTGGGCCAAATAAACCTGCGGGTGTACCCAAATGATCCAGCACAATGGAAGTTTCTGGGAACTGCTTGGCCAGATAAATTACATCTTCAAGCTGTGTCGAATAAACCCAAGCATCAAAACTCAAGTTGTATTGGGACAGTACTTCGAAGCCTTTGAGAAATTTTTTATTGCGATATAACTGTGGCTCATCTGTCCACGCATGGATTTGTTTGTCTTCATGAAAAGACGCCATTTTACGAATACCACGAAAGTGTGGTGAAGCTTTATGATGTAATTTTAGGATCTTTTTAAAGTTACGATCACGTGGGTCAGCTGTTGCGACAATGCCACCCAATTTGACGGTATCTACCCCAAAAGCTAAAGACTCGATAAACTGAGTTTCCTCAACCACGCCTTTACCTTTGCTGTGATGCCAACTGGCTTCAACATGTACCACTTGCTCTACTGTGTATGGGCCAGTATCGAGTTTATAGTCTTGGGGCAAATAAGGACGTGTGATATGACGGGTTAGGCCTAGGGTTTCAATCAGATCTTTAGGTTTCACCAAACGAACCATTTTGTCCAAAAGCTTAGGATGCTTACCCAATAATTTGACTGCCAAAGCCGCTGCATGTGGCGTGTTATAGGGGTCCCACTGATGGATGTGTGGATCGATGAGTGCAAAGTCCAAATGCTGCATGTTCTTCCCTAAGTCATATTCCTTAGCGATTACCTTACTGTAAATTTAGGTGTTGCAACATTGTATTTCGTTTCAAATACGACGAAATGAAAAAAGCCTGCGCAAGGCAGGCTTGGATTGATCAGTGATCGTGTTTGTGGTCATGCTTGTTGGCATGAAATTCTTCGTTATGACGGAAACGAAGGTAGTTTTCAAACTGTTCACAATATTCGTCATAGTTGTCTTCAAGCATCATTTGGAACTGTTGCAAAATATAAGACATCACTTGCTCTTTGGCATCACGCATTTCATCGCCATCTTTAAAGTTGTTGGCTGCCACCCACGTGTTAAAACGGGCTGTACCAAACAACATCGCAGCACTCACTTGGCCACGTATTTCAGCAGGTTTCACTTGTGAACCTTTTTCAGTGCGACAAAAATCGTTGGCTTGCTTAATAAATTCATCTGCACGTTCAAAAAAAGCAGCATTCAACGCTTCTTCTTCGGTTACATCTGTTGCTTCAATCTTCTGAACCATGAACTTGTCCTAAAATACATAAATAACTCAGACTGCATTATAGGCAAAGCCTTGCAGAAACTAAACCTTTGCCTTAATCTAAAAATAGCCTAAGCAATAAAATAGAGAATATCCATGCAAGACGCGATTGCGGTACAAAGTTTAAAAAGTGATATTGCTTTATTGCGTCAAAATATTTGGCCACCACAAAATTTAGCCAATGTCGAAGGCTTACCAATCTATTACGGCACGAAAGCGGAAGTTGAGGATTACTACCGTCAGTGGACGGGTTTGATTGAGCGGGCACAAGACTTGTTCCAACCCTTTATGGAAGAAGATGTATTGGATGCAATTCATTTACCTAGTCATTTGAATTTACCGCTGTTTTATTTTCATGTCGATCGTATTCGGATTAATAAAACCCGCGCCAAAGAGTCTAAAAGTTTTCGTGGTATTGCAAGTCTAATCGAAAAATGTGGGCAGTTTGAACCAGAACAGGTGCACGCTATGCGCGCTTGGTTGGACAGCGATGATAATGCCGCCTTGGTTGCGCATAGGGAGTTTATTGATCTCAGAACCTACGTCTTTCAACACGGACAGAGTGAATATACCCGTACCCGATTTTATGTAAATGGTATCGTGTTAAGTACTGAAGCACACTTTGAACTGGTCGATGCACGAGACAAACCACGTAAGCAGCGCAGTGATAGCTATAACGACCCCTTAGCAGATAACAATACGTGGAAAGTGTACGGAAAGTATCGTTAACTTAGGTGTAGACAGGGAATTCACCTATAGAAGAACTTTTCGCTGCTGATCTATATTTTAATTTAAAAGACTATTTCAGCTTTTTGGTTTGACTGAACAGCATCAGCTGTTGTTCAACCAATTTCAGCATTCTATTTTTTTCCGCGGCGATCCATCCTGTGGCAAAACTATAAGCGGCTTCTGGTTCAGGGGCTTGTTGAAATAAGGCATCTGCAACCACCAAATCATTATAGTGCCCTAGGCTTTCCTGAACTGCTTTGAGTTTTTTTAAATAGGTTTTTAATGCTTTTACATCGAGTAAAGACGTCACAAACTCAATGCTATAACGCAGTTGTTTGACTTGTTTACGAATACGGTGTTTTTCCTCATCTTCAAGCTGGCTAAAGTGCTCGGCATGTGCGCATATTTTATGGTGTAAAGCCTGTATCACTTTGAGTGCATGCTTTTTCAGTTTGGTTTTTGAAGGTGAATCTAGTTCTTGCTCTGTAAATAAAATCAATTCAAGCCAAAGTTGCGTCGTTTCTGCTCGTTGGAACAGGGCACAGACATCAGTGATGGCTTCTGTACTTGGAGCAAGATGGTCTAAAGGATAACCAGCCTCTATCAGTTGGGGGAGTAAATCTTCATTTAAGGCATCGATGTCACGTGTTCCACCTAAGGCTTGAAAAATAGTGGTGAGTTCAGTTTTCCAATGCGGTTGCGTAGCCTCCGACCATGCAGCAAAACTTTTCAGTGCGGTACGTAAGCGGCGGATTGCCACGCGGGCTTGGTGGACATGCTCACTGGAGTACTGCTGTCGAGCAATTGAACTGGCATTGGGAAGTAAATGCTGTAAGCAATTGGCCACTATGCTTTGTAGAGCCTCAACTTCGCTTGAGCTTCTGTTCAGTACAAGAGGTGTTTGATACTGCGCAGAAAAGTAACTTTGCTGACGAACAGCTAGAAGGCCATAGTCAGATTTACTATGTGTGTCGAGACTCAGTTGGTATTTTTGAATCCAAGGTTGTATAAATGCGATCAGATCTTCTATCGATCCTTGTTTTAATTCAAATTCGATTTCGAAAATATCTACACTGCTTTGTTCTTTAAAAATTTTGCCAATATCGAGAGCAATTTCAACTGTACTACTTCCAACATCCTGCAAAACGCGTAAACGTTGGATCTTGGTTTCAAAGAGCAATTCAAGGGTTGGAAGTGGAAGCCCCAAAGCGCGTTTTAATTTTTTGTAGATAGCGGAATAATCTTTATAGTTATCTAAGTCGAGTGTAGTCGTCTCAGGTGGCTCTATATCAAATTCAAGTTCAAAGCGACCCAATGCTTTTGCGGTATCTACTGCTTTGAAGGTTTGTTTCCATTCATCATTTTCCTGCCGACGTCGAATCGCGATGCAATGCTTAGCAAGTGTTTGATCCGCTGTATCAAAGTATTGGGCTGCTAAATGAATCGGCTCAGCCTTGAGCAGTGTAAAGGCTTTTTGCAAGGCCTTACGCTTCTTAACTGGAACTTGAAACTTAAACTCAATCTCTTGCATAGCCCATGACTCATGACAACCTAGGTTTTACTATATGCTAAATTGAGCAAAAAAAGTCCAGATTTGAATAGGTATAAGCTAAAAGAGCAGAAATAGTGTGCTAGATGTCACTTTTAAAATGAGATAGTGGTTAGAAATATGCAGAGTTAATAAGTACAGATGGTTGCATCGAAGTGATAATAAATCTACATTGAGTAGGAATGTATAGGCTTACTTTTTAAGAATAAAAAGGAATATAAAGCCTGTATTGTTTTGATAATAGACCGCTTTGTCATAGATAAATTAGTGGTTTGAAGCGACCAATCACGATCTTCTATCGTGGTTTTGCGGCTTATCAGGCTTTGTGGGGGACGGTAGCAGTCATGTATTTAACATGACTGCTTTGGTATACACTGCGTTATTTTAAGAATTTACGGCTGACCATGAACTGTTCTGTCGCTTCTAAAAGTTTATCGGCATAAACTTCAAGCTTTGCCGTGAGCCAACCCAAAACAAACCAATCACTGGCTTCAAGTTCGGTCTGTTGAATATATGCAGCTGAAGTCGCTAAGATTTGATATTCATGAGCGGCTTGTTGGGCATCATTCAACGCTTTACTGTATTTCTGCAAATTTTTTACATCATAAATGGACGTTAAAATAGGAAAACTAAACTTCAATTCCTTAATTTTCTGCGCCAATACATCTAAGCTTTCAAAGTGGCTAATATCTGCAGCATTTAAGCTTTCTTGTAGCTGTCGATATTGGTTTTGCAGGGTATTGTGTGCATAGGTTTTTAAATCCTGCTTTTGTACCTGATCATGTGAACTTAAACTAAAGGTCAATAATTCAAGATAATGGTGTACGTTTTGGGTCGATTTAACTAAATTTCCAAGCTTTTCTTGAGCATATAAAATGTCTTTGGCTAGATTTTCAGTAGTGGTTGGGTTTTGAAGAAAAGCACCTAGGGTACTTTGCATATGCTGCAAATGTTGTAAATGATCAAACTGATGCTTAAATGCAGCAAGTTGCATCGCCCATTTATCAGAAATATTACTATTCCAGTCTTTAAACAAAGCTAAGGTCAGTTGTAAGTGCTCTAAAGCGGTTTGAGCCTGATCAATATGGCTTTGCTCAGCAACACCTGCTGAAATTGCAGCAATATTCGGCAGTAAATGCTGCATTTGCTGACCAATCAACAAACTCAGGTTATGTGCCGCACTTTCTTTTTTCGATAAGACAAACTCTTTTTCAAAACGTGCTGGACTTACGGTTTGCTCAAGTGCCAGTAGATTACCCATTTCGGCTTTGCTGCGGACATCTAACCACAGTTGATACTTCTTCACCCATTCAAAACTAAAGGCCAAAAGCGACTGAACAGAGCCTGATTTGAGTTCGAATTCTACCTCATGGATGGTCTGTTCTCGACCAGATGCACGAACCACACCAACATCTAAACAGACTTCAATTTCAGCGTCTTCAAACTCAATGACGCGATAGGTACGTTGGATGTCCGTTTCAAAGGTGAGCTTTAACGCAGCCGCATCCGATCCTAAAGCTTGGGTTAAAATTTGCTGAGCCTCTGGCATAGCTGCATAAATGCTTAAGTCCAGTTCAGGAGATGATTCTAACTCACTCAAATGATGATTATGTTCAAAACGGTGTAAATGACTTTTACCTGCGGCTTTGAGTGTTTGAATCCAGCTAGTACCCTCAAGACGCTGACGCAAAGCAGCGCCGTGTTGGGCCAAGAGGCGATCAGGCGTGTCAAAATACTTGGCTTGAAGTTGAATCGTTTCAGATTTTTTAGGATCTAAAGCTTTAAGAAGGGCGGTACGTCGTGTTTCGCTAATCTGAAATTTTAATTCAATTTCAACCATGAAAAATTCCTAATTTGAGGGGCTAGGTCAGTGCCAAGCCTTTATGTATTTAGATGCATGATCTGTAGTTTGTTTTTATGTGCGCTAAAGGCACACCAATGGACCACTGGATTGTAGCGAAAAAGAGACAGTATGTAAGACTTGACGACACAATAAAACAAAGTTGCAGTGCGAAATTGATCAAAAAACAATTCTGTTTTTAGTGGACGCGCTCCCAGAGGCGATTGCACTTTGCAGATTGCATATTTTCAGTTATGTTGATAGAAAAACATCAGGATGATGACAGATGAATGCTCAGGTTGAACCGAAACAGGAACACGACGCTGAACCTAATTTTAAATTGCCGATTAAGGACTATCACCAGTTTTATCGTTTTTATTTAACAGAGCACCGCAACATCATGAGTCGTCGGCTACATGTTGCGGGCAGTTCGATTGGACTGTACTTTTTCTCTAAAGCCATACTTAAACGCAAGCCGTGTTATTTTATATACGGCTTAGTCTCTGGCTATGCTTGTGCGTGGGTAGGTCATTTTGTTTTTGAAAAAAATAAGCCAGCTAGTTTTAAACAGCCTTTGTATAGTTTTATTTCTGACTGGCGCATGTTTTCCGATGTTTTACGAGGAAATTTAAGCTTACAAGATCGTGCCTTGGATAAAATTCCAAGTTAGTGAAGCACTTTGTGACTTCATCATGAAAGTTTTATGAAAAGCTTGAAATTAACAGTTGCAAAGTATGAGTGAATGTTCTAATAATGAGATCGTTGTTTATATTTTCATCAAATAATATATAAGTGCTTTGAACTTCAAAGTGCTTTTAGTTTTCCAAGCCTAGAGCGACCTTCTCTAGGCTTTTTTTATGCGGATTTTAAATAAAATATGCGGCTTTTTAGCTTTTATGATGTTATTTCAACATCACTGGTTTAAAAAGCTAAAAAGCCGTATCAGATCGCTGCGTGTCTCTTATTCTTGTTATAAAGTTGTTATTTTTATTTTATTCTTGTTGCTTTCTGTATCCATTAAACTGCGAAAGCGGTGGGGCGACTATCACTGAAAATAGGTATTTTTATATAGCCTGAGCTTGGTCGCGGGATTTTTGTGCAAAGCAAAGCATTTTCAGTCCCAATTCATTAAAGAATTAGTCACCTTTAGCTTTATAATAGAACGACATAACCCAAAGGTAGAGTTAAATGCGCGGTTTATATTTAATTACAAATGATGATCCTTTAGAGCTACTTTTGGCTAAATTAGAAGGTGCAATGGCAACACGTGAAGTTGCCATTTTGCAGTATCGCCGTAAAAAAGTACCCAAAGAAGAACAGGCTTATGAAGTTGAGTATATGAAAGCGATGTGCGCTGAGTATCGTGTTCCTTTTGTGATCAATGATGACTTAGAAATGGCAGTCAAATACGGTGTTGGTGTGCATTTAGGGCAAGGTGATGGCGAAGTTGCCGAAGCTGCCGCACGCCTGCCAAAAGATGCAGTGATTGGTCGTACGTGTTTGAACTCGATTGAGCTGGCAGAGAAAGCTATTGCTGAAGGTGCAACATACGTCGCTTTTGGTGCAATTTATGCAACTGAGACCAAGCCAGAAGCTGGCAATATTGGCTTGGAGACTTTAAAAGAAGCCAAACCCAAATTGAATGTTCCGATTTGTGCGATTGGTGGCTTAACAGTTGAAAATTCAGGTGAAGTGATCGAAGCCGGTGCCGACCTTTGCGCGGTGATTAGTGATATATTAGGGCTATCAATGTCTGCGATTCCTGATCGTATAGAACAGTGGGCTGATTTATTTGCATCTAAAGCTTAAGCGTTTTTAGATGTTTTTTTATTTTTTGAGTTGAGTAACTTCATGAGCTTATCTCCAAAGCAAGAACAATTGTTTAAACAAGCAAGCAAACATATTCCGGGTGGTGTGAACTCACCTGTACGTGCATTTAATAGCGTAGGCGGAACGCCTGTCTTTATTGAAAAGGCGCAAGGTGCATACTTGTACGATGTGGATGGTAAGCGCTATGTAGACTATGTGGGCTCATGGGGACCAATGATTTTAGGTCATGCTCATCCTGAAATTATTAAAGCCGTTCAAAATGCTGCAGTGGATGGTTTAAGCTTCGGTGCACCTACCGTGCATGAAACGACTTTAGCCGACATTATTTGCGAAATTATGCCGTCAATTGAGCTGGTTCGTATGACCAACTCAGGCACTGAAGCAACCATGACCGCCATTCGTCTTGCACGTGGTTATACAGGTCGCGACAAGATTGTAAAATTTGAAGGCTGTTACCACGGTCATTCAGACTCACTGCTAGTAAAAGCAGGTTCAGGTTTGTTAACCAGCGGCGAAGGTGAAGCGACTTCAGCTGGTGTTCCTGCCGACTTTGCTAAACACACGCTTACTCTTCCATATAACGATATTGCTACTTTAAAAGAGTGCTTTGCTAAGTTTGGTTCAGAGATTGCAGGCGTGATTGTGGAGCCTGTGGCAGGAAACATGAACCTAGTCAAACCAATCGAAGGCTTCTTACAAGCGATTCGTGATGTATGTGATGAACATGGTTCTGTTTTTATCATTGATGAAGTGATGACTGGTTTCCGTGTTGGATTGGGTGGTGCGCAAGCTCACTATGGTGTGACTCCTGATTTAACCACATTGGGTAAAATTATTGGTGCAGGCTTACCCGTGGGGGCTTTTGGTGGGAAAAGAGAAGTGATGGAGTGTATTGCTCCACTGGGTAAAGTTTACCAAGCTGGAACACTGTCGGGGAATCCACTTGCAATGCGTGCAGGGATTGAGATGTTTAAACACCTGCGCCAAGATGGTTTTTATGAAAAATTGACAGCGCAGCTAGAAAAACTGCTTGTGGGTTTACAAGCCGCGGCTGATGAAGCGGGTATTGCTTTTAAAACGCAACAAGTAGGCGGTATGTTTGGTTTGTACTTTACTGATCAAGAAGACATTACTAGCTTCGACTCGATGTTAAAGTGTGATATCGATGCATTCCGTAAGTTCTTCCACGGTATGTTAGACCGTGGTGTGAACCTTGCACCATCTGCATTTGAGGCTGGCTTTATTTCAGCTGCTCATTCTGATGAAGATATTGAATTTACCCTGCAAGCAGCGAAAGAAGTTTTTGGAAGCATGAAGTAAGTATTTGTCCTTGCTAAAAAAGCTCATCTCCTTTGATGGGCTTTTTATATGATGGGTATTTTGAATAAAAAAATACTATATCTCAAATACTTTGTGTTAATTTTAGGAGTACATGAAAAAAATGAATAATTAAATAAGATGACTTATGATTTTAAATTTTCTTCGAAAGCCTATTCAGCTAAAACATTTTTTGATCTTTATACTATTGTCACCAATCATTATCGTTATTTTGAGTGTTATTGTTAGTGTATTAGAACCAAGTGATGTACTGAGCTTAAAAGAAAAACCATATGAGTGTGGAAGTTTTGGCGATCAGAAAATGCGCATTGATCGACGATATTTATTTTTTGCAAGTGTTGAATATCAAGATGTTAATTATTGGGAGAAAGGTTCTAATCCACTACATAATACCAAAGGTTGTAATGATCAAATCGGTAACGCCACATTTCTTGTGAAATGGCCAGAAATGCATCCTTCAGAAGGTTTTAGGCTTTCCTCAAATCAAATCAGTGACATCGCTTTCACTTTATCACAACGTGGCAATTGGAAGGATGAGTGGGGAGACGACAAAACGTTTTTTGATTATACGCCTTCATTGAAATTTTATTTAAGTGAACGGATGGGTGCTCGAAAAGATATGAGCATAAGTGAGATTAATTCGGAGAAGAAATTTAATGCAAGTTTGTCACTTTATGAAATAGATTTGGGAGAGCAAGATAATATTTCTAAAAAAATTTACTGGAAAGAAGAAAACGGGAAAGGCATTGGTGTAGTCATTGCGTGTGCTTCATATCCAAGTGGTGCTACGGCGTGTGAATTAAATAGTCATGTACCAAATTATGGTTTTAATACTAGTAATTTGGATATAGATTTCCATGCGGAGCTTCTGCCACATTGGGAAAAAATTCAGCGTGATTCTTTAAAATTATTTAATTCTTTTCAGATAGAAGAAAATAAAGTAAATGCTTCGGGTAAAGAACATTGATGTAGTAATGGTAAAAGTGAGGAGGAAGAATGGATAAATACTTACTGGTGGCCTTGGTGGTTGGTGCATGCATACTGTTGGTGATTTACACCCAACTTGCACCATCAGGTGGACAGAAAAATTTTAAACAAATCGTACAGCAGGCATTTAGTCGTTATAAAGTGATCGAAAAAAGCTACACCATTATGATTTGTGAGATCAACCATCGCAATGAGCCAGAAGAATTGGTCTTTATTCGTATCGATCCTGCTCAAAAGAAAAATTTACGCATTTCAGGAAGAATGCTGATAGCAACTTATCCCAAAGCACCGTCGGTACGTGAAATGCGTAAAGACTTTAAAAACCATCTCACTTAACACTTAGCTTAGCGTCGACGAGAGCTACTACGGCTGCGTCCGCGCGCCATACCGCCTAGAGCATTGAGTACAGCAAGCTTGGTCATACTGCCTGAAGCATGTGCATGACAAATAGCAGCAGCGAGAGCATCGGCGGCATCTTGCTGTGGTTTGATGCTCAGGTTTAGGAGTCTCATCACCATCATTTGTACTTGTTCTTTGTCCGCAGCGCCATAACCGACCACCGACTGTTTAATCTGGCGTGCGGTGTATTCTGCAACTTGTAGGTCAAGGTTTACCAGTGCAGCAATAGCAGCCCCGCGTGCTTGCCCTAGCTTCAGTGCGGAGTCAGGGTTTTGTGCCATAAATACTTGCTCAACTGCGGCTTCGGTTGGGCCATGAAATTTTACAATACGATCAATCCCTGCAAAAATACGTTTTAGCCGTTCAGGCATATCAGCAGCTTCGGTACGAATGGTGCCAGCATCGACAAAAATTAGTTTTTGACCTTCTTTTTGAATAATACCGTAGCCTGTGAGGCGAGAACCGGGGTCAATACCAATAATTAATGACATGCTTGCCCTTTAAAAAAAATAATATGCCCATATTGTTACATAAGCGTATCAAAAAAGCTTGATGTAGATTGAGCACTTGATTCTTGCACCTTATTCATTTTGTTGAGATTAGATTAATTTTCATGAAATTATTTCTTTTTATATTAGCTGGTGTCATTCTCGAAGTCTTCGTATGGATTGGCGTGGGTGACCTCGTTGGTAGCATGTGGTACGTGTTCTTCTGGTTTATTGCCGCTTTCTTTATTGGTATGAGCCTGATTCGTAAGTATTCAGCAGGTTTAATGCCACAAATGCAGCAAATGCAAGCGGGCCAGATGGGTGCAGATCCTGCATTAACAAACAATCTGCCAAAAATCATTGCGGGTTTTCTTTTATTGATTCCTGGCTTGGTGACAGACGTGGTTGCCGTGTTATTGCTTATTCCTGCAGTGCAAAAAGCCATGACAGGTGCACTGATGAACGTGATGATGAAACGTCAGCAAGCGATGATGGAAAAAATGATGGGTGGCATGATGGGGGATATGAATGGCATGGGCGGTGGTGCTCAAGGTCAAAACCCATTTGCAGATATCATGCGTCAGATGCAAGAAATGCAGCAACAGCAGGGCGGTTCAGCTTATCGTGACTCGAGTATTATTGATGGCGAAGCACGAGAAGTCACGCCAGATGCGAAAAAAATTGAAATGAAAGATGTGAATAAATAATTTCATACCTAATTTTAAAGCCGAGTTCTAATTCGGCTTTTTTATCTTTATGAAAATGTTTTAAGTGCTTATGATTTAAAATAAATATAACAAACGATATAATTATTTTTTAAAATTTATGCCGCTTTTTTATGTCATTGCTTTTCACGATTTGCGCATTGCATTTTGTTGCGCAGCTAAGTCCTGGTCCTGATGTTTTGCTGATTGCCAAAAGTTCAGCTTCGACTACACAAAAAAATACTTTAAAAACTATCTTAGGTATTTCCGTTGGCATCGTAGTTTGGGTGGTTTTAACCTTATTAGGTTTTACCGTACTGATCGACAAAATGCCGTGGATTCAACAAGTATTGATGGTGATTGGTGGGGTGTTCCTTGCACGTATGGGCTGGCTGATGTTGAAAGCCGGTCTCAACACAATGCAGCAAGAAGCCTTGCTAGATGATGGTCAAAAACTGCCTCCACCAAAGGCCAACCATTATTTCATGTCAGGTTTGCTGACTAACTTGTCTAACCCGAAAACACTGATTTATTTTAGTAGTGTGTTTTCACTAGCCTTGAGTTCTAGCGCAAGTCCCTATTTAAAAATGCAACTTGCGGTGATTATTCCAATCCAAACTTTTATGACTTTTGCACTGCTGATGCTGCTCTTGTCATTACCTAAAATTAAGGCGGCATATCAGCGTTCAGGGAGTTATATCGACATTTTTTCTGGCGGGTTGTTCCTAATTTTTGCTTTATGGCTTTGGTACGATGCTCTCGCAATCTACATCTAAGTCATTTTTAAGCTCTTTAGATGATGGAGCCTGTTCCAAGCTAGACACTTCGTCTTTTTTACTTTGCGCATAGCGGTTGGGCTGCAATGTCGCTTCGGTATTTTCTGAGCCCTTATAGCTACGACTGCGGTTGGCACGTTCGCGTAAACCGCCTTTTTTAATCAACTGAATCATTCTTTCTTCCTCATCGTTGCATCTTATTTTAATAAACAATCGCGAGAAAACTAAAGGGTTTTAAGCAAATATGACGGAATACGTCAAAAAACTATTATGTTACAAAATGAAATTGTCATGATTCGGTGTTATAAAGAGGAATATGCGTTAAATCAATTGATTAATCTTTCAGTGTAAGCATTGCTGACATCACTTCAGGCGAATGGCGCTTGAGTCTCAACAAATACTCACATAAGATAAATGAATCTAACATTCTGTGAGGCAGGGTGATGGACAATAAAAACAAGAAAGGACAAAAACAAGGGGGTAAAGCCATGCTCTATCAATACCACTGCGCATGTTGTGAAACAGTTGTCGCATCAACAGATAAAGAGTGTCCAAACTGTGGATCACATAATATTCGAAGTCCTTTTGGATTTTGGATTTTCTGTATTGTTGCATGTCTTGCAGCAGCGATTATCGTTAAATCTGTACAAGTCTATTTGGCCGACCGAAACAGCGAACCTGCTGCCGTGACTTCGCTCTTTGATGTACTTAACCATGACAACAAACCCAAGTAGTGGAGTTCAATGACTTCACGACTGAACTGATGCAATATTTTTCCATCAGTTCAAATAAAAAAAACCCACATTAAGCGGGTTTTTTTTAGGATCAAACTTATAGACCAGCTGAAGCTTTAAGCGCTTCCACTTTGTCTGTTTTTTCCCAAGTAAATGCAGTATCTGAACCTTCACGACCGAAGTGACCATAAGCAGCAGTTTGCTTATACATCGGTTGAATGAGGTCAAGCATACGAGTGATACCGTATGGACGTAAGTCGAAGTGTTCACGGACTAACGCAATGATCAGCTCTTCAGATACTTTTGCTGTATTGAAGGTATTGATCGAAATAGATGTTGGCTCAGCCACACCAATGGCATAAGACACTTGAATTTCACATTTGTCTGCAAGACCCGCTGCTACGATATTTTTCGCAACATAACGACCTGCATATGCAGCAGAACGGTCAACCTTAGATGGATCTTTACCAGAGAAAGCACCACCACCGTGACGTGCCATGCCACCGTAAGTGTCTACAATGATTTTACGACCTGTTAAACCACAGTCGCCCACTGGACCACCAATCACAAACATCCCTGTTGGGTTGATGTGGAATTTGGTGTCTGCATGGAACATTTCAGCAGGGATCACTTTTTTCACGATTTCTTCAATCACAGCTTCTTTTAAGTTGCTTTGAGAAATTTCAGGATCGTGCTGGGTAGATAATACGACTGCGTCTAAACGAACAGGCATGCCATTTTCATAAGCAAAAGTCACTTGGCTTTTTGCATCTGGGC
This sequence comes from Acinetobacter sp. MF4640, assembly GCF_002018895.1. Lineage (NCBI taxonomy): Bacteria > Pseudomonadati > Pseudomonadota > Gammaproteobacteria > Moraxellales > Moraxellaceae > Acinetobacter > Acinetobacter sp. MF4640. The sequence continues at coordinate 39,527 of NZ_MVOM01000006.1, forward strand.
GTAACCATGGTAAAGCGCCACTGCGACGTAGCTCAGCTTGCTTTTCCATTAAACGGTGTGCATATGAAATTGGAGCAGGCATAAGCACGTCAGTTTCACGGCTTGCATAACCAAACATTAAACCTTGGTCACCTGCACCTTGATCTTCAGGCTTTTGACGGTCAACACCTTGAGCAATCTCTGGTGACTGTTTACCAATCATGTTGATCACGGCACATGTTGAACCATCAAAACCAAGGTCAGAATGGTGGTAACCAATGCCATTTACGGTTTGACGAACAATCGCTTCGAAGTCCACATTTGCAGTTGTTGTGATTTCACCTGCAAGTACTACCGCACCCGTTTTTACAAGCGTTTCACAAGCAACCCGCGCATATGGGTCTTCTTTTAAGATCGCATCCAAGATAGCATCACTGATTTGGTCAGCCATTTTATCTGGATGGCCTTCGCTTACAGATTCCGAGGTAAATACAGCGTACTCGCGCATAAGTCCTATCACAGTTAATTTAAAAGACGCAATATGGTACATCGACTTAGCCGTTTGAGCCAGTTCTACACGACCAAAATGACTGAATTTATTTCAATTCAACGACTTTTTATCTGATATAAGCATCTAAAAAATTGATATAGCGTTTATTTTTAGTTCGAAATGACAAAATAACGGGTTTTGCTTCAAAGTATACAGGTACCTATTATGAGGTGTTTTGCTTTGGTTATATCTAATTGTAAAACAATAGTTTGTTTGAGTCTTTTTTGGCTTGGGTGTTAAGTGGGTAAATAAAAAATGCTCAAAATAAGCATCAGAAAATAATCGATAATCTGTAGTAATTCATGAATAATTTAAAAAAGTGAATAAAATTCACCATGAATGTTTAATTGTATGTAAAAAATACAAATGTATCTTGTGATGTGTTTGATCCTCAAGGATAACGGTTTGTTCTGATGAGTGAATAGGGTGGCCGAGCTTTGTTTTTAAAAATTGATGATTCTATCGTGTAGAATTTGACTCAGAGAAAAGCGATAGAGACATTTCTGAGTGAAATTGTTGTGATTTTAGGCAATGCCCGCATTTATTAGACATTGATGATGAATAAATAGCGAAATATTGTCCATTAGGCTTTACCCATTCCTCTTTTTTTAAGACAATACACCTATCTTTGAATTCTATTCATCTTACTCTTTAAATCATTTGTTTGGACTCTGACCTATGACAACCCCGCTTAACGAACGTCGTATTGCAAACGCAATTCGTGTATTGGCAATGGATGCTGTGCAAAAAGCAAACTCTGGACATCCAGGTGCGCCAATGGGGATGGCTGATATCGCTGATGTGGTATGGCGTGAGTTTTTCAACCATAACCCGACTAACCCACAATGGGCGAACCGTGACCGTTTTGTACTATCAAATGGTCATGGCTCTATGCTGCAATATGCGTTATTGCACCTTACGGGCTATGATTTATCAATTGAAGATTTAAAAGCATTCCGTCAACTGCACTCTAAAACGCCGGGTCACCCAGAATTAGGTTATGCACCAGGTATTGAGACTACAACTGGCCCACTTGGTCAGGGGATTGCAAACGCAGTTGGTTTTGCTCTAGCTGAAAAAACTTTAGCAGCGCAGTTCAACAAAGATGAGATGAGCGTTGTTGACCATTTCACTTACTGTTTCTTAGGTGATGGCTGTTTAATGGAAGGTGTTTCTCACGAAGCATGTTCACTTGCAGGTACACTAGGTCTGGGTAAACTGATTGCTTACTATGACGACAATGGTATTTCGATTGATGGTGAAGTAGAAGGTTGGTTCTCTGACGATACAGAGCAACGTTTCTTGGCTTATGGTTGGCAAGTACTTAAAGCTGATGGGCATGATGCAGATGCATTACGTGCTGCAACTTTGCAAGCAAAAGCTGAAACGAAAAAACCAACGATCATTATCTGTAAAACGATTATTGGTCTAGGTTCACCAAACAAGCAAGGTAAAGAAGACTGCCACGGTGCGCCGCTAGGTAATGACGAAATCGCATTAACACGTGAAGCATTGGGCTGGACTGAAGGTCCATTTGAAATTCCTGCTGACGTTTATGCAGCATGGGATGCAAAAGCAAAAGGGACGGCTTCTGAAGCGGCTTGGAATGAATTATTTGCGCAATATGCAGCAAAATATCCAACTGAAGCAGCTGAATTAAAACGTCGCCTTTCAGGTGAATTGCCAGCTGAATTCCTTGCTCAAGCAGATGCATTTATCGCAGAAACTAATGCAAAAGCTGAAACCATTGCTACGCGTAAAGCAAGCCAAAACACGTTACAAGCATTTGGTCCATTATTGCCTGAACTATTAGGCGGCTCTGCGGACTTGGCGGGTTCTAACTTAACACTTTGGAAAGGTTGCCAAGGGGTTCAAGACAATCCAGCAGGTAACTACGTACACTATGGCGTACGTGAGTTTGGTATGACTGCAATTGCAAACGGTGTTGCGCTTCACGGCGGTTTCATTCCTTATGTTGCAACATTCCTTATGTTTATGGAATATGCGCGTAATGCAGTACGTATGTCTGCGTTGATGAAACAACGTGTAATCCATGTATATACTCATGACTCAATTGGTTTGGGTGAAGATGGTCCAACGCACCAACCTGTAGAGCAAATTGCGTCTTTACGTGGTACACCAAACTTAAATACTTGGCGTCCATGTGATACAGTTGAAGCCGCTGTGTCTTGGAAATCTGCACTTGTACGCTCAGAAGGCCCAACTGCGTTGATCTTCTCTCGTCAAAACCTACCATTCCAAACACGTACAGATGCACAAATTGCAAATGTAGCGAAAGGTGGTTATGTATTGGCTGAAGAAAAAGGCGAATTAAAAGCGATTATTATTGCGACAGGTTCTGAAGTATCTTTAGCGATGGAGGCGCACGCACAACTTGAAGGTGTGCGTGTCGTGTCTATGCCATGTGCTGAAGAATTTGTGAAGCAAGATGCAGCATACCGTGAAGCGGTTCTTCCATCAAACATTCGTGCACGTGTTGCAGTTGAAGCAGCACATGTAGACTACTGGTGGAAGTTTGTAGGTTTAGACGGTCGTGTAATTGGTATGACGACTTATGGTGAATCTGCACCTGCGAAAGACTTATACCAATACTTCGGTATTACCACTGAAGCAGTTGTTGCTGCGGTAAAAGAATTGACAGCTTAATTTTTAAAAATTGACTGTTTGAAGGACGCTCCAGTTTAGGGGCGTCTTTTATTTTGAATGGCGTATATAATATGCAAGCTGCTGTTGAAGTAGCTGCATAAATTTTAGGTGATGATATGAGCTTGTACGATCAAATTCATGATGAAGTTGTATTGATGGATGCGGGCGAACAGAAGTGGATTGGACCAGATCTACCTTTGGAGGCGATGGTTGCTGTTGAACTGTTATTGCAAGATTTAGCAGAAGATAAGCAAATTAAGATCCGTCGTAAAAACCATGAAAAGCAGACAGGTATGAAGTTGATTGATCGGATTCTGATTGAAAAACTATGATGGTTGTCACGTCTTAAAGAAGCCTTATTGAAGCGATTCAATAAGGCTTTTTCTTTGTAGTGATTTCAGCTTAAATATAAGCCTTACAAAAATAAACATCACTTTGAGAACAAAATGGAAGTACACAATATTCACATTGTACTACTGACAGAAATCGATCAGTCGATCTGGATTACATTATGGCAAGCTTATCAGGCATTTTATCAGGTTGATTTATTGCAGAAGATTTCTGAAAACACGTGGCATAAATTGACTGATTCTAAGCGTGAGCATATGTATGGTTTTGCTGCACTTATAGCAGGTCGGGTTGTAGGCATTGTGCATGTGATAGAGCATGATAGCTGTTGGACGTTAAAGCCTTATGCCTACTTGCAAGATCTATTTACGCATGAGGACTATCGTGGGCTAGGGGTTGCAAGAGCTTTAATCGAACATGTCAAAATGCATACCGAAAAGCGAGCATGTGATTGGGTCTATTGGCTCACCCATCAGGATAATTTAATCTCACAGCAAATCTATAATAAAGTCGTGAAGAAGATTGGTTTTATTCAATATCGGGAGTAGGTAAGTTGCTACATTTAAAAACAATTATATCGTTCTAAAGTTGCAACATATCGTTTTATCTTTATAGATGTATTCGTTGTAGAACTCTATAGACTAAGCAGTATTCCAATGTGAGATAAAAACATGAACTTTAAAGCTTTAACAATCGGTTTGGCTGTTGCAACTGCGACTACATTTGCTATGGCAAAACCTGTGGCATATCAAATTGACCCTACGCATACAGCAACAGTTTTTACATGGAGCCACTTTGGTTTTTCAACGCCATCTGCAAACTTCAGCGACATTCAAGGCGTGATTAACGTTGATAATGCAAAACCTGCAAACTCATCGGTGAATGTAACGATTCCTTTATCTAGCTTAAACACCAACGTAAAAGCTTTAGATGAACACTTACAAGCGGCTGATTTCTTTGATGCAGCAAAATATCCAACCATCACCTTTAAAAGTACAAAAGTACAGGCTGTTGGCGCGAATAAGTACAAAATCACAGGTGATTTAACCATTAAAAATGTGACAAAGCCTGTCGTTTTAGATGCAGTGTTGAATAAACAAGGTGAGCACCCAATGACTAAAGCACAGTCAATTGGTTTCAACGCAACCACTTCATTTGACCGTTCTGCTTTTGGTGTAGGCGCATACGTGCCAAACGTGGGTGATAAAATCACTGTGAATATCACCACTGAAGCATCAGTTCCACAGCCTAAAGCTGCTGCAAAATAAGCGATTATCTACCCAAAAAAGCACCTTCATAGAGGTGCTTTTTTATGTCTGCTGTAAACTTAAAAGTTAGAGCAATAGGCGCATTGAACGGATTATGGCTGAATTATATAACGAGTGCTTTTAAATACGCTGCCAAAACTTGTCCAGAGACATGCTCTAGTTGAGCTGCAAAGCGTTGGTTGTCTGCACGTAATGCTGGAATATTGATGTTCGCTTGACGAAGTTCAGCAGTATGCCCGATTAGCCATTTTTCTAAACCATCCGCTGCGACTTCAGGATGGAACTGTAAGCCAAGAATATTTTTGCCTACACGAAAAGCTTGGTTGGGATAAACTTCTGAGCTGGCCAACAGTTCAGCTTGAGCAGGGAGTTCAAAGGTGTCTCCATGCCAATGTAGCACTTCAGTTCCTACCAGTGCTTGTAGTGGGTTCTGTTCAACGGTATTGAGCTGTAACTGACTCCAGCCAATTTCTTTGCTATGACCTGCATATACTTTTGCACCGAGTGCATATGCAATCAACTGTGCGCCTAAGCAAATTCCTACAGTCGGTAAGTTTTTTTCTAAACGAACTTTAAGTAAGTCTATTTCGTGTTGTAAGAAAGGGTAGTCTTCAATTTCATATACCCCAATTGGGCCACCTAAAATGACGGTTAGACCTGTGTAGTTTAACGCTTTAGCTAAGTCATCTTTGCCAGCTTCAAAATATCGTACCCGATAACCCAATTGATATAACACATCTTCCCATGCGCCCAAATCTTCAAAAGCAAGATGCTGAATCGCGTAAATCGTATCGGGTAGTGTCGTCATAGCTGGCTCGTTCACAGGCGTTAAAGAAGTGTAAAAATGTACAGGGAAATGCACAGAAGTTGAAGGCAAAAAATCAGAAAATATGTAGAAAAAAACTATGAACTCAATCCAAGCTTTCACTTGCGCTGTAGCATGTTTTTAATCATCCATTTACTTGAGCTTAAAATTTCCCTTTGTAGATGTTCATCCGCCATGCTACGCGCCATGACGATTGCACCGACCAGTTGACACAGTACCGCCCAAGCTTGTGTTTCACTGCCTAGATGTTGTGTAAAGAGTGCGTGACCACGAAGCATTTCCTGTTGAAAACACAGTTTTGTTGTTTCACTACTACGTGCTACCTCGGCTGCAAGAGAGGGAATAACACAACCTTGATCTGGACGTTGCACATGAGATAGCGCTAAATAGCGTTCAAGTTCGAAGTCAATCCACTCTTCGATATTGTCATGCGGATTGGCTTGCCATGCTTGAAAGCTGTGTTGCAACTCGGACTGGATCAGTGCTTCAAATAATTCATGTTTTGATGAAAAATGCGAATAAAAAGCACCACTGGTCATTTGAGCCGCTTTCATAAAACCGTCGACGCCAGTATTGGCAAAGCCTTGCTTCTTGGCCAGTTGAGCACTGATTTTAAGTAGCTCTTGACGTTTTTCTTCTTTATAGCCTGTTTTATAGCGCATAGGAGTTTCATCAAAATAAAATTGACTGATGCTGAAAACTATAACATAGTGATCGTTATGATAACGATCGTTATTTTATAAAGGGAGTGTATTTATGGATGGATTACAGCCAGAACAGCAGTTGCAAAAGGCTGATGCTAAAAAGAAAGTCGCGTTAGTGATTGGCGCAGGAGATGCTACAGGGGGTGAAATCGCGAAACGTTTTGCACGTGGTGGATACATCGCCTGCATGACGCGAAGAAATGCCGAAAAGCTCCAGCCCTTAATTGCAGAAATAGAAGTCGAAGGTGGCATGGCATATGGTTTTGCGTCTGATGCACGTAAAGAAGAGCAAGTCATCGCTTTGGTGGAAGAAATTGAAGCCAATATTGGTGAAATCGATGTTCTAGTGTTTAACATTGGGGCGAATGTGCCATGTAGTATTTTAGAAGAAACTGCACGTAAGTATTTTAAAATTTGGGAAATGGCTTGCTTCGGTGCGTTTTTGACAGGGCGTGAAGTGGCAAAGTGTATGGTCGTGCGTGAACACGGAAGTATTATTTTCACGGGTGCAACCGCAGGAATAAGGGGGGCTGCAAACTTTGCCGCTTTTGCAGGGGCGAAACATGCACTGCGTGCCTTAGCCCAAAGTATGGCACGTGAGCTTGGCCCGAAAAATATTCATGTGGCACACGTGGTGGTCGACGGGGCAATTGACACCGACTTTATTAAAGACACTTTTCCTGACATGTACGCGCGCAAAGAACAGGATGGCATATTAAATCCCGTGCATATTGCAGAAAATTATTGGCATTTGTCGCAGCAACCGCGCGATGCATGGACGCATGAGTTAGATTTAAGACCTTGGATGGAAACGTGGTAAAAGGACGAAGCATGAAAAGCGTAGAATTTTATTTTGATTTAGGCAGCCCATATAGCTATTTGGCCTACTATCGTTTACTGCAAATAGCAGAGCAGCAAGAGATTCAGATTGTGTATAAGCCTATTTTATTGGGCGGGGTGTTTAAAGCAACAGGCAATCGTAGTCCGATAGAGATTCCTGTCAAAGGGGTTTATTTAATATTAGACATGCAGCGCTGGGCGGAGTATTACCATATCCCAATGCAAATGAATCCGCATTTTCCGATGAATACTTTAACCCTAATGCGCATTTTGACAGGCGTTCAATTGTTGCATCTAGAAAAGTTCGAGCAAGTTTTGAAACTTTTATTCGATGCGATGTTTGGTACACCACAAAATCTGAATGAACCTAATGTCTTGGCAGAAGTGTTAAAACCGAGTGGGTTTTCTGTAGAAGATATCATGAGTATGGTTCAGTCGGATGTGGTGAAACAAAAACTGATCACTGAAACAGAACAGGCTATTCAACGTGGCCTTTTCGGCGCACCGACATTCTTTGTGGGTGATGAAATGTATTGGGGGCAAGATCGTCTACATTTTGTAGAACAAGCGCTGAATAAAGCAAGCTAAAAAAACTAAATCAACATAACATGCTATTTAAGATCAGCCGTAAAATCACGGCTGATCTGCTCCAAATTAGAATAATCGTTTAGGCGTATGTTCCGTGTCTAGACTGACCATTTCATGTTCATCTTTTAAGTCTACACCTGAGTAGCCGAGTTTCTTAGAGCCACGCATGAGAGACATTAGTCGTTGTACTGCAACAGGAATGCTTAAGCCTGCAGGTCGAACATTTGAAATACAGTTCCGTTTAGCATCCAAAGTACCTGAGGCTGCTTTCCATGTATAGTAAATGCCCATACTATCAGGTGAGCTTAGGCCAGGCCTTTCGCCAATCAGCATCACGAGCATAGTCGCGTGTAGGCACTCTGCAACTGGATCACCCAAAGCGACTCGGCTTCCAGTAGCAATAACCATCGGTGCAATGCTCCAGTGTTCCGCTTGCAACTGCGGGATAAGGTGTTGAATAAAAGGCACTGCATTTTCTTCAATTGCCCGTGCAGATAGTCCATCACCAATCACAATGCAGACATCATAGTTTTGCGGGTTGCTGGCTTTAAAGACCTCTAAGCCATGTTGTGAAGCTGGACTTAACAGGCGACCTAGGTCAGGACGTTTTAAGTATTCTTGTTTATTTTCAGCTTGACTGTGTACCGTCAGACTATCCAAACCTAGTGTATTAAAACTTGCAACTAAGTGTTCGACATCTAAAGCTTGATGTACCGCATCTTGCGCTTCCGCATGCGCTAGTTGAAATTTCAGCAGTTCATGGGTCGGGATGCTACAGCCTGCACGTCCAATGGCGATACGAGCATCGGTAAATTTCTTTAAATTTTCCCAAACATCCTGATGTTGTTCAGATTGATAGTTTTCTAGAGGAACAAGTGACATAAGTTGCTCCTTATATATGCAAAAGTTTTTCAAATTGCGGCGGGATATGTTCTGGCCAGAGAATGTGCTGCTGCTGTTGTTTAAAGATGCCTTGTTCCGCCAACCACAGATCAAATTCAGGTGCGGCTTTTAAGCCCAAAAGTTGCCTTAAATACAGCGCATCATGAAACGACGTTGTTTGATAGTTCAGCATGACGTCATCCGAACCTGGAATGCCCATAATAAAGTTCAGACCTGCTGCACCGAATAGGGTGAGTAGTACATCCATGTCATTTTGGTCGGCATCGGCATGGTTGGTATAACAAATGTCACAGCCCATAGGTAAGCCTAGGAGCTTTCCACAAAAATGGTCTTCCAAGCCTGCACGGATAATTTGTTTACCATTGTATAAATACTCTGGGCCAATAAACCCAACTACAGTGTTCACCAGTAGTGGGTTAAACTTACGAGCCACCGCATAGGCACGGACTTCTAAGGTTTGTTGATCTACGCCGTGATGTGCATTACTAGATAAAGCACTGCCTTGACCTGTTTCAAAATACATCACATTTTGTCCCACAGTCCCACGCTTGAGAGCCAGTGTTGCTTCATAGCCTTCACGTAATAATTCAAGGTTAATGCCGAAACCTTCATTGGCGCGCTGTGTGCCTGCAATCGATTGAAACATTAAATCAATCGGCACGTTTTTCTCTGCCAGTTGAATCCCCGAACTGATATGCGTCAGCACACAAGATTGGGTTGGAATATGATGCTCTTGGATCACATGATCGAGTAGTTTGAGTAGCTCCGATAAATTTTGTAGGTTATCGGTTGCAGGGTTAATCCCAATGACGGCATCACCATTGCCATACATCAAGCCATCCAAAATACTGGCCGATATCCCCAAGAGATCATCGGTTGGGTGATTGGGTTGTAAACGGGTCGAGAGATGACCTTTTAAACCAATGGTGTTGCGAAATTGGGTGATGACTTCACATTTACTTGCAACCAAGATGAGGTCTTGATTGCGCATAATCTTACTCACCGCAGCCACCATTTCAGGGGTTAAGCCGAGTGCAAGTTGTTGTAATTTCTGTGTAGTCGCATCTTCACTGAGTAGCCAGTTACGAAAGTCTCCTACGCTAAAATGTGAAATCGGCGCAAATAAATCACTACGGTGCTCATCGATAATCAGGCGGGTTATTTCATCCTGTTCATAGTCGATCAACACTTCAGTTAAAAACTGCTTCAATGGAACATCGGCCAATGCCATTTGTGCGGCAACACGTTCAGTGGCATTTTCCGCCGCAACACCTGCAAGTTGATCACCTGAGCGCAGCGGGGTTGCTTTTGCCATTAAAGTTTTTAAATCATTAAACATATAGTGCTGATGTCCAATCAACGTTTTATAAGCCATGTCATAGGTCCTTCTATAAGTCTTGTTCGGCCTTACGAATACTTTCAAACTCTTCTTCAGGTGTACCTTGAACGAGTCGATGGCGACTATGGAAAATAAAGTAGGCAATAAAGACCGCATAAATAGCGGCAGCCATAAACCAAACTTTAGGATCCACCACAAAACCAGCTATCACCGCAATACTGGCTAAAATCAAAGCAATTGATGAGGTGACAATCCCACCTGGGGTTTTATAGGGACGATGCAACTCTGGACGGCTGATGCGCAGTTTAATGTGAGAAAGCATCATCAAGACATAAGAAATAGTCGCACCAAATACCGCCATCAGGATGAGCAGATCACCTTCACCTGTTAGGGACAATAAAAAACCAATGATGCCGGGAATAATAATCGCTAAATAGGGCGCTTTGTTTTTATTGGTCAGGGATAACGAGGTTGGTAAATACCCCGCACGTGATAAGGCGAAAATTTGACGTGAATAGGCATAGATGATGGAGAAGAAACTCGCAATTAAACCTGCCAGACCGACAAAATTGACAAAACTGCCTAACCAGCTGTTTTGACCATAGACGGCTACCAGTGCATCAACTAAAGGTGCGCCTGATTCTTTAAGTTGTTCTGCGCCAGCAGCACCAGCACCTAAGAACAGAATAAGTAGGGCAAAAGCGGCCAAAATCAGCATCGAACCGATCAAACCACGCGGTAAGGACTTAGATGGCTCTTTGGCTTCTTCTGCTGCCAGTGGTACACCTTCTACCGCTAAAAAGAACCAAATCGCATAGGGTACTGCCGCCCAAATACCGATATAACCCATCGGTAGGAAGTTACTTGCACCGATATTTTCAGTCGGTGCAATGTTAAATAAGTTGGCGCTGTTAAAATGTGGTGCCATTGCGATGATAAAGACAAAAAGAGCTACGGCTGCAATGGCGGTAATGACAAACATGATCTTGAGGGCTTCACCTGCACCTTTAAGATGAATACCCATAAAAACCAGATAGCAGATGAGATAAATGATCCATCCACCGACACCAAATAAGGACTCGCAGTAGGCACCAATAAAGCATGCGATGGCTGCAGGGGCGATGGCATATTCAATTAAAATCGCCGTGCCAGTGAGATAGCCGCCAAATGGACCAAATGCGGTACGCGCAAAGCTATAGCCACCGCCCGCAGTGGGCAGCATGGTGGCCATTTCAGACATCGACAGGCACATGCATAAGTACATGATGGCTACGACAACCGTTGCGATAAACATACCGCCCCAGCCACCTTGAGCAAGACCGAAGTTCCAGCCAGCAAAGTCGCCTGAAATGACATAAGCCACGCCTAAACCGACTAATAATAGCCAGCCTACAGCACCTTGTTTCAGTTGCCTTTTTTCAAAATAGTCGTCAGATGTACTTACTGTTGAAGTAGAGAGCGGAGTCGTTGAGCTGTTAATGGGAGAATCTGTCATGTGAAGCTCCATATCTTGAGTTTTATAGATGGCTTGATGGATGCAATATTTATGCAATTTCAGTACCAAGCGACTAGACGTCCTGTCTAATATTTATATGACACAGTTTTGAATTATTGTTTTGATGTTTGATGTTTGATGTTTGATGTTTGATGTTTGATGTTTGATGTTTGATGTTTGATGTTTGATGTTTGATGTTTGATGTTTGATGTTTGATGTTTGATGTTTGATGTTTGATGTTTGATGTTTGATGTTTGATGGAGAAATGTTTAGGGTAACGAATCACCCTAAACACATAGAGAACTGTATACGAATAAGCTAAGTGCTTAGAAGAAGCCCATAGGCTTGGTTGCATAGCTCACAAGTAAGTTTTTAGTTTGTTGGTAATGTTCTAACATCATCTTGTGGTTTTCACGACCAATCCCTGACTTTTTATAGCCACCGAAAGCGGCATGTGCAGGGTAGATATGGTAACAGTTGGTCCAAACGCGACCCGATTGAATTGCACGACCTGCGCGGTAAGAGGTATGTGCTGAACGTGACCATACACCAGCGCCTAAACCATAAATAGTGTCGTTGGCAATTTTAATTGCATCGTCAAAGTCTTTGAATGTTGCCACTGAAAGTACAGGCCCAAAAATTTCTTCTTGGAAAATTTTCATGTCATTGGTGCCTTTGAAAATGGTTGGTTCAATATAGAAACCAGAACCCACTTCATTACGCTCACTACCACCTGTTAGTACTTGTGCACCTTCACCGCGACCTGTTGCGATACAGCCCAATATTTTCTCTTGTTGTTCCAGTGAAGCTTGCGCACCAATCATCGTTTCTGTATCGAGCGGATGACCCGTTTTAATGCGTTTTACACGTTCAACTGCCATTTCAAGGAATTTATCTGCAATGCTTTCTTGAACTAAAGCGCGCGATGGGCACGTACAGATTTCACCTTGGTTAAGCGCAAACATAGCAAAGCCTTCGAGTGCTTTGTCTAGGTAGTCGTCATCTTGCGCCATAACATCTTCAAAGAAAATATTTGGAGATTTACCACCAAGCTCCAAAGTCACTGGAATGATGTTTTCAGTGGCGTATTGCATGATCAATTGACCGACCTGAGTCGAACCTGTGAATGCAATTTTGGCAATACGTGGATTGGTTGCCAATGGGCGACCAACTTCTACGCCGTAACCATTGACTACGTTTAGTACGCCTGCAGGCAATAAATCTTGAATGAGTTCAATTAAAACCAAAATGCTCGCAGGGGTTTGTTCTGCAGGTTTAAGTACAATACAGTTACCCGCAGCCAAAGCAGGAGCAATTTTCCATGTTGCCATCAAAATTGGGAAGTTCCATGGAATGATTTGTCCTACCACGCCTAATGGTTCGTGGAAGTGATAGGCAATGGTATCTTCATCAATTTCAGAAATGCCGCCTTCTTGCGCACGGATACAACCTGCGAAATAGCGGAAATGGTCAATGGCTAAAGGAATGTCCGCTGCAAGTGTTTCACGAATCGGTTTGCCATTATCCCATGTTTCAGCCACAGCCAATTTTTCTAGATTTTGTTCTAGACGATCTGCAATTTTAAGGAGTAAATTTGAACGTGTAGTTGGAGAAGATTTGTTCCATTGTTCTTTGGCTTTATGCGCAGCATCAAGTGCAAGTTCGATGTCTTCTACAGATGAGCGAGGGACTTTTGTAAAAACTTTACCGTCGACAGGAGAGATATTTTCAAAGTATTCACCTTTTACTGGCGCAACCCACTCGCCACCAATAAAGTTGTCATACTGTGCTTTAAATTCTACTTTAGAACCAGATTGGTTAGGGTCTACATAGCGCATATTGAAGTTCCTTTGCTTATTGATTTTTTAAAAGCATCTACAGCTTTGGTATAAGGTACATCTGTACAATATTTAAGTAGCATAACTAATATAAGGTTGGAAAAAGGTTGGAAGGAAGGAGGTTTACAAGCCTTTGACAAATGTTTACAACCAAGTAATACAGTGGACGTATATCAGGAATTGTTTTGAGTATAAGGAATGATGGCAATGCAACATTTAATACAGAAAAGACAAGAAATAGAAAAGCTTAGAACCAGTAGCAGTATTTCGACGGTACAAGCTGAACAATTGGGAAAAAGTATTGCAAGTTCATGGCAGCGCTCTAACTCCGCAGAAATTCCAAAAGATCGCTTTGCTGCGCCCATTTCTGAGGGTTCCATGTCACAAGGTTCAGCGTTGCAACATGCTTTGAGTTATTGCGCAGATGAACTGAGACATATTGCACAACAGTCGTCTATGGTGGTGGCTGTAGGCGATATTGGTAGTACCATTATTTGGAGTGCGTCCAGTAGACAAATGCGTAATGCGGCAGAAAGTGTACATTTTGTTGAAGGTGGACAGTGGCGAGAGGAATTGGTGGGGACCAATGCATTGGCCTTGTCCTTAAAAACTCAACAGTCCAGTTGTGTCTTTTCAAATGAACACTATATGAGTTCCATTCATGATTGGGTTTGTTATGCTGCACCAATCATTGACCCTTACTCAAAACACGTCCTTGGGGTGATTGATTTATCCACCACATGGAAAAATCATAATAGCCTTGGTCTACTCGCAGCAGAGCGCTGTGCATCTATCATCCAAACGGCACTGTTAGAATATCAGCGCCAACAATTATATATCCGTGCTTTTGGTGTACCACAAGTACATTTTAATGGCAAAGTGATGGTCCTCACACCGCGACAAATTGAAATTTTGACCATCTTGGCGTTGTGCCCACAGGGTATGACTTTAGATACTTTGCATCAGGCCTTATATGGTGAGCGCAAGGTGAGTGTGGGAACACTTAAGGCCGAAATGTCACAACTGCGTGACTTGCTTGGTGGCATGTTGGGATCTCGTCCCTATCGAATTTTGGCGCATATTGAGGCCGATTTTTTACAAGCCGAGCAGGCCTTAGATGCTGCCTATATTGAGACCGCATTGAAGCTGTGTTCAGGTGTTTTACTGCCTAAAACAGAAAGTCCATTTCTATGTGCATGGCGCGACTGCTTGGAGTCACGTTTAAGCAGTGCGATTTTTAAAGCCAATGAAACCGATATGTTGTTTAAACATGTCGCACGTTACCCAGAGGCGATTGATGCCGTTGAGCGACTCATTGAGCTGACTCCGGATGGACATCCTGCGCATCAGCTACTTGAGAAATATAAAATTTAAAAATTATGAATTGTGTTGGAAAGGTGTATTTACACTATTTTTTGCTCGAGCCACTGGAACAGCTCAGCATAGACTTCGGCACGAACTTCAGGTGCGGAGAGGACTAAGTCGTGTAAACCATTTTGAATGGTCACGACACTGACGTCACCTTGTAAATTTTTGGCCTGCTTTTCAATGTCTTTAACATCTAAAATCACATCACTGGTTTGCGCGGCTAGGCCCCATTTCTTCGGGTTAAGCGTTTGATGTGAATGCATAATGAGTGCAGGAACAGAGAGCTTTAAACCACCGCGATGAATTTCTTTCTGTGCTTCATGAATTGCACGTACAAAGCTGATGCGAACCATAGAGTAGCTTGGTTGTTTCCACTCCAAATCAAAGTTCCATTCACCATGCTCGTTTTGATGTAGGCTCGGTACATACCATTTATTCAGTTCACTTGGAAACTTGAGGTCAGGAAAATGCTTTGCGAGTCGACTGAGCTGCGGCACGCCAAGTTTGCGCTTAATGGGATGCATATTAAAATCATAAAAAGGGCTATTGGCCCAAAGTGCTTTGATCAGCGGATGCTTAGGATTGTGTGCAGCGTATAAAGTCGTGATTAAGCCACCCGTAGAGTGTCCTGCAAGCAGCACCGTAGTATGGCCTTCATTGCCAATGATCTCTAAGGCTTGGGTAATTTCAGCATCGTATTCGCTGAGATCACGGACGTTATAATATTTTTGATGGCTCAAGTGAGAACGACCATATTTTCTTAAATCGAGCGCATAAAAATCATAACCATGCTGATTAAATTGTTCAGCCATTTCGGTTTGGAAAAAGTAGTCAATAAAACCATGGATATACAGCACAGCTTTTTGAGTATTTTGCGGTGCTTTTTTGCGTACGAGGGTTGCGCATACAGCACCTTCATAATCGTCTGGAAAACTGAGTTTTAATTGTTCATAGCCTTCACCGAGGACATCAGTTGTATACGCAGGATGAGTCTGAGTTGCTGACATAATTCGCTCTGGTTGTTATTGTCATGAGTTTTCTTATCCTTGATGAAGTGCAAAACTTTGTCAACCACAAATAAAAAAAGACAATTTAAGTGCACAGGTAAGCAAGGATTAGGCTTACCAGAATGAAACAGTATGGACGTCTGTTTCATTCCACTTAAATTGTCAAAGCAAACAAAAAGTTAAGGGGAGAACTTAGACCGCTGCTTTAAAATCGACCACTGAAGCATCAGATTTGAGTGCAGCTTTGAAGATGTCGACCACTTGAGCATGGTTTGCTTTACGTGGGTTCGTCAGCATGCAGGCATCTTTTTGCGCATTTTCAGACATAACACCCAAATCTTGCTCTTTCACACCCAGTTCAGATAAGCTCGATGGAATACCAATCGATGCAGATAGTTCACGAATTGCGTCAATTGCAGCATATCCAGCTTCTGTCACAGTTAAACCTGTGATGTTAACTCCCATCAGTTCAGCAATTCGTGCATAACGGTCAGGGCAGGCAATTAAGTTGAACTCACAGACGTGTGGAAGTAGGACTGCATTACATACGCCGTGAGGTAGGTTATAGAAGCCACCCAGTTGGTGAGCCATCGCATGGACATAACCTAGAGATGCATTGTTAAATGCCATACCTGCTAAATATTGTGCATAACTCATGGCATCACGCGCTTCTAAGTTTTCGCCGTTCGCAACTGCTGGACTTAACCATTCGCTAATCATTGAAATGGCTTTTTCAGCACAGGCATCAGTGATTGGGTTTGCTGCTGTTGAAACATAAGCTTCTACTGCATGGGTTAAGGCATCCATACCTGTTGCCGCTGTTAAGCTTGCAGGTTTTGCAATCATCAGTTTAGGGTCATCAATTGCAATCAGTGGAGTGCAGCGCCAGTCTACAATTGCCATTTTTACATGGGTATCTGTATTGGTAATAATACAGAAGCGTGTCATTTCTGATGCTGTACCTGCCGTGGTGTTGATGGCAATAAGAGGGGTCATTGGAACCGTACTTTTATCAATTCCTTCGTAGTCACGAATATGACCACCACCCGCAGTCACGAGTCCAATACCTTTAGCGCAGTCATGCGAAGAACCACCACCTAAGGACACAATAAAGTCACAACCTTGTTCGTTATACGCAGTCACGCCGTTGTGGACATTGATGTCAGTTGGGTTCGGTTCTGCACCTGGGAAGATGTGGCTATCAACACCTGCATCTTTGAGATATCCTGCAATTGTGTCGGCTACGCCAAATTTAAATAACCCTGCGTCGGTTACAATCAGTGCTTTCTTTGCACCGAGGTTTTGTGCTTTACCACCAATTTCTTTGGCACAGCCTGGGCCAAAAAGTGAAACACAAGGGATATAAAAACCGTTCGTTTGATCTGCAATATTTTTAAAAGCCATGGTGCGATTCCTTCTACCATTATTTATGTTGTTATCGGTGCTCATTACCGTTTTTAGAGTATTGAATGATTCCAAAAACTTGTGTACCTACCAAATACCTACCATGAGTAAGGGAATGAGGAAAAATGGCTTCACCGAACAAAATGGCTATCGATAAAAGGCATAGCCTGTGGTTCAGGATTTGTTTATATTGGTTTTGAAGTTGTGGTGAAAATAGCCAAATTCAAAGAGGGCCAGCCGTGGAGAAAAACGATAAGCTTAAGCAATATCAAAGTCTTGCTATACAGTTAAGACAAGTTGTTCCGAGTATTCAGCAGCTTTATCACGAGCAATTCGCTTTTCTTTCCACACTCAATGTGCAAAACGTTTTAAGTGTCGATGCAAAACAACAACGGATTCAAATTTTAAATCATTGTTTTCATATTCAGTTTTATACACCGACGGAACAGGCGGAGCTGTGTGTTCCACAGTTTATCTATCAAGGGCACTATGCAGAAGCGCTCGAAGAATTTTGTTTACACGACATTGTGTTTTTAGTGGGTGATCAATCTCCACAACATTCTTTGTATTTGCGCAATAAAGTTAAACAGTTGCGTCAGCTGATTCTTCAACAGCTGTTTTTTTTGTTCGATGGACCGAGTCGCGTACAAACAATTTTGACTGAAATACGGCAAACGCAATCAGAACTCTTTCAACAGCTGTGCCAGCAAGTTGAATTCAATACAGATGATTCAACCTCTGAGCGAAGTTTGCTGGCCGAGTTGCAGCGCTTATGCTGCTTAGATGCAGATCAGGCGGAAGATATTTTACCCTTACAGTCTTTGATGAGTAGTTATGACGAGCTGTGTTGTAGTGCTAGTCAACTCTTAGATCCGTATGTTTATCGCATTGTACAAACGGCATTTCCTGAACGGTTTTCTTTACAAGAGTTGGTGGATCATACGCATGACATTCACTTGTTATATCCGCATGCTAAAGAGCAGCCCAATATGCTTGGCTTTGTGCGGCTTATGCATCGGGATCTTTGGACATCGCGTGATTTGTTGGCAAAGCGCCATTTTTTAAAAACTGAGACCAAGACATGGCAAAAGAAGGTCGCCAAACTCCCGATTTTTGATGAAAGCCGTACCGTAAATTGGTTATTCAAACAAAAAGCTGTGGTGACAGACTGGGTTAGTCAAAATATTCAGCACAGTAGTATCCGCGTTGCCGTCACGGCTTTAAGTTATCTTGATACTCAGTCTTATCATCCTGAGATTATTGTGACTACCTTAAAGTACTTCCAACATGTTGCGGCGCGCTTATTTATACAAAGTTGCTATGAACATGCCTTACAACAGCATTGGTTTGAGCTGGAGGCCAACCAGCATGTGGTTTTAAAAAATAGACGCCAAGATATGGATGATCAGCGGATAGCGATCAGTCCGTCTATTTTGTATTTAGATGAATGGCTCGAACTGCTGCGCCGTGTGGTCGAACAACAGCCCGAATGGGGGAAACGGGTTTACATAAAATTGAGTCGTGTAATGCAGGCCTATATTCAGCATTTAGATAAAATTGTGCAGGAACTTCCTGAAGACTTAGTGATTTATTTTAGCGAAGATAAGCAACAACACCGTGATTTTTATCTTCAGTTAAAGCAACATAAACTGCATATTGAAAGCTTTCGACAGTTGTTTTATTTAAATCGGCCGCCTTTACGAGTTTCGGTGTTTGATGCTTATGTGCGCGATTATTTGCCTGAACATTTTGAGACGCAAAAGGAAGTTTTAAAAAATGTCACATGGAAGAGCCTATTTCATCAGGCTGTGCAGTGGCATGATCAATTGCATAGCCAAGAGTTACTCGCTGAACTGAAACGAAAGCTTGGTTGTGTCTCATGGCAACCGATCAGTCATGAAGCTTATTATTTTATTGAGAGTTGGGTGCTTGAGGAGCTCAAAGATATTGATCGCATCATTGCTGAATCACGTCGCTTTCAACATTGTTTAGCAGCCAGTTTTGCTGAGCGAATCATTGTACGCGAATATGCTGCATTTCATATGAGTCATACCGACGCACAGCGGCACTTGACGCTCGGTTGTCATTATATTGCAGGGCAACTGTTATTTGATCAGCTTGAATATCCAAATAACCAAAAAGCACTACCCGATGATGTTGTCGTCGCTGAACAATTCATTGCTATGCTGAATCAAACCCAATAAACAAGCTCTTAAAATTTAAACAACAATGGACTTAATTTGTCGCACATCATTTACTGTGTGACGAGATCTGCTTAACTTTTTTGCAAAAACTCGGTAGGCTATAGCCGTTCATCAATGGTATAGGTCTTATGAAGCAAGAAACTGCACTCAAACTCTTAAAAGCGGGCGAAAATGTCTTTTTAACCGGTTCCGCTGGTGCAGGAAAAACCTATACGCTGAACCAATATATTAACTATTTAAAAGCCCGTAAAGTGCCTGTGGCGATTACCGCTTCTACAGGTATTGCCGCGACGCATATGAATGGTATGACTATTCATACTTGGGCTGGCATTGGAATTAAAGATGCGTTGGGGGAAGATGAACTCAAACGCATGAAAGAACGTAAATACTTAAAAGAGCATTTAGAAAATGCTCAAGTCTTAATCATTGATGAAATTTCGATGCTACATGCCAAGCAACTCAATTTGGTCAATAAAGTCCTTAAGTTCTTTAAGGAAAGTGAAGAGCCATTTGGCGGGATTCAAGTGATTGTTGCGGGTGACTTCTTCCAGTTACCGCCAGTTGGTAAAAATGAAGAGCGCAACCGCGATAAATTCTGTTTTATGTCTGATGCTTGGGTCGAAGCCAAGTTTCGTGTGTGCTATTTGACCGAGCAGCACCGTCAGGGCAATGATTATCTCAATGATATTTTAAATGCCATTCGTGGTCAGAGTATTAACTCTGAGCACTTGCAGGCTTTACAAGCCACACGTCAGCAAGATATTGGAGAAACCTTTACACGTCTATATACGCATAATATGGACGTGGACACCATCAACTTCAAACATCTGAATGAAATTGAAAATGAAGGCCGACAGTTTGAGGCGGTGTGTGATGGCAATGACAAGCTTATTGAAACGTTAAAGTCTTCTGTGCGTGCACCTGAAAATTTAACCCTCAAGAAAAATGCCAAAGTAATGTTTGTAAAGAACAACTTTGATGTGGGCTATATCAACGGTAGCTTAGGCGAAGTGGTGGGCTTTGAAGAAGATGATGACTTTGGGATCTTGCCGAAAGTCAAACTGACTGATGGCACGGTACTGGTGGTCGAGCCTGAAACGTGGTCAGTGGACAATGATGCAGGTAAAACCATTGCCAGTTTTCAGCAAATTCCATTGCGTTTGGCATGGGCCATCACCATCCATAAGTCACAAGGGATGACTTTAGCGGCAGCGGAAATTAATCTTAGTCATACTTTTGAAAAAGGACAGGGCTATGTGGCTTTGTCGCGCTTAAAGACTTTGGACGGTTTAAGGTTATTGGGTTTTAATGAACAAGCCTTGGAGTTAGATAGTCTTGCCATTAAGGCAGACCGCCGCTTCCAAGAACTATCCGATGAAGCCGAAACACATTTCGAGGCCATTGATCTTGAGCCACAGCACAAGGCCTTTATCCGTCACTGTGGCGGAACGCTCAATGAAATTGAGATTGAGCGAAATGAAAAGAAAATTGCTCGTAATGCAGGTAAAGCCAACTATGCCTCTGCAACACTCGATGAAACACGTGAATTGTTTGAAGGTGGTTATGAAATTGCAGATATCGCACAAGAGCGCGGTTTGACGGCTGCAACTATTATCAACCATTTGGCAAAGTTGCATAAAGAGCAAGGCTTGGATATTTCCGTGGCACATCCTGGAGAAGAAGTAGTTGAGCAAGTGCGGAAAATTTATAAACGCTTAATGAAGCGTCAGCAAACAGAACACTTTAGCGAAGATGGTGCGATTAAGCTTCGTCCTATTGTGGAACTGACCAATCCACGTATGGGCTATGACCAAGTTCGTTTAGCGCTGTTATATATTGAATAACATCTTAAAAGTAGGGCGTTTCGTGCAGAAATTTCTTACTTACATTGCCCAGAACTTCAGTTAAACTGAATTTTAAGGGATAAGAATAACTTAGAATCGTAATGAAATTGACAGCTTGGTACACGCTACGCAAATTTGTTTATAACAATTTGCATAATGAGGATTATGAGACGCCCTTAAGTCGAGGGTTAAACTATTTTCTGATTGCACTGATTATGAGTAATGCTGCTGCGGTCTTGCTGGAGTCGGTGCAAAAGTACTATGTGTTGTATCAAGACTTTTTCTATTATTTTGAAATCTTTTCTATTGTCGTTTTTAGCGTCGAATATCTCTTACGTTTTTGGTCAATTGCTGAATCTAATAGTTTTGAGTCGGATTGGAAAAACCGCCTAAATTGGGTCAAAAGTGGTGGGGCGATTATCGACCTCTTGGCTATTCTGCCTGCGTATTTAAACTTCTTTGTTCAATTCGATTTGCGATTCTTAAGAATTGTTCGTCTGCTCCGACTTCTAAAGCTAACCCGCTATTTTGTCTCGCTACAAATTTTATTACGAGTCATCGAGCGCGAAAAAGGTTCATTTCAAGCAGTTATTTTCATCTTAATGATTATGATCATTATGGCGGCTGCAGGGGTGTATTTGATTGAAAGTCAGGCACAACCTGAAGTTTTCAGCTCCATTCCAGCTTCAATGTGGTGGGCCGTAGTTACACTGACCACCGTGGGTTATGGCGATGTGACACCTATTACGCCGTTAGGACGTTTTCTTGGAGCGATTATTACCATCTTAGGTGTAGGTTTAGCGGCATTACCTGCGGGTATTTTGGCGAATGGTTTGGCCAATGAACTTGAGCAGCGTAAAGAAAAACTTGAACTTAGATTTCGAGAATTAATCCAAAATAGCGATATTGATTTTGTTTTAGAAACAGAAAAAATTGAAGAAGTTCGTAAAGAAGTTGGGCTGACCAAAGAGCAAACACACGATATTATTTTACAGCTCATTCGTGAACAAAAAGAAGAATCTTTAAGGCAAGAGCGTGAGCAATATGCCTATTGTCCACACTGTGGTAAAAAATTACCTGAATGATTATGCCAGTCAGTTAAGGTGTTTCGTATTTAACTTCTGAATGCGGATGACGTTATCGCGTATCGAATAAAACCTAGAGTTTAAAAAAATGCCAGTAAGATTCTTAACGGCCTGATATTAATCTGAATGATGGATTGTAAAAGCGTGCATAACAATACGATTGAATCTTTATGCACGCTTATTGTTTTTAGATAAAAGTCATTTATAAGGGGTTAACAAGTCTGATTTGCATCATTTTTACATGCGGATATCGACTTTTTCTCATGCTGAAAAGCCAACAATAAAATAATCAGCCCACCTAAACTTAGTAGAACCCCGACCCAGATTGGAGCTAGCCAACCTAAACCTTGGCTAATTAACCAGCCGCCCAGAAAAGCACCAAAAGCATTGGCAATATTAAATGCAGAATGATTCAGCGAAGCGGCTAAGCCTTGTGCATTACCAGCGACATCCATTAAGCGGGTTTGTAGTAAAGGCCCCAAGCCTGCAATACTGAAGCTGACCAAGAAGAGTGCAATGAAAGCAGTGGCAAGGTGATCCATAGACAGGGCACAAAGTACATAAGAGCAGGCATTGGAAACTAAGACCCAAATAATCGCCTTGTTTAAGTTTTTATCGGCAAAGTGTCCTGCGACAACACCACCAATGACCAACCCGAGGCCAATACACGCCAGCGCAAACGGAATGACTTGAATGCTAGCATGCGTGTATTCAGTCAAAATAGGCGATACATAACTATATACAGAGAATAGTCCACCAAATCCAATTGCACCGACAGCAAGCGTAATCCACATTTGTGTATTTTTAAGTCCACGTAGTTCATTTTGAATGCTGGCTGTGTGATCCAGCTGCATTTTAGGTAAGCCAAAACAAATTGCGACCACGGTCAAAAATGCGATAGATGCAGAAAATTCAAAACCTGCACGCCAACCATACAGCTGGCCCAGCCATGTCGCAAAAGGCACACCAATCACGGTCGCGACATTCAGCCCCATCATGAGCATTGCAACAGCCGAAGCGCGCTTTTGCTTTCCTGCAAACTCTGCAACCACCAAAGCGGCAATACCAAAGTAAGCGCCGTGAGGGAAACCTGCAATAAAACGTGAGACCAACATGGACTCATAGCTGTTTGCGAGTGCTGTACTGGCATTGGCGATACCATAAAATAGCATGAGTCCAATTAAGAGCATTTTACGCGGAACCTTTGCGGCCAAAATGGCAATCACAGGTGCGCCAATAGTCACGCCTAAAGCGTAAGCACTAATAAAATGCCCTGTGACAGGAATACTGAGATTGAAACTTTGTGAGATCTCTTGGATGAGTCCCATCGCAACGAATTCAGTGGTACCAATACAAAAACCACCGAGTGCCAATGCTAAAATAATGACAGATAAGTGGCTTGTTGGAGAGATGCTATTTTCTTGAGAGGACATAAATAGAGGAGAAAATGAAAAGTATTATACGTTCTTTATCACATGAAAATTTGGTTGTTCAAAAAAGTTATAAGTGAACTAAGCAAGCGTAATATTCATACGAACCTTGAAGATTCTACACGATGAATATTTATTCATAGCGCTATATTGAGTGGACATTCTATAAAAGAAGTCAAATTTAAAGGCAGCAAATACAGATCAATCCAACCTAGCTTGAGAATTTGGATTTGTTTTTGTATTCGCTAGGCTAGGGCTGTCCTGTACCAATGATTAGGGTAAGTAAACCAGCCGCAATGAGTGGGCCGACTGGAACGCCACGTAGTAAAGCCACTCCTGCAACGGTTCCGACCAGCAAGCCTGCAACAACATCGGGTTGGTTTGACATCAGTTTTACGCCGCGCCCACCTAGCCATGCTACCAAAACGCCAATAGCGATAGCAAGTAACGATTTGATACTTAAAAAAGATTTAAAAATACTTTCACCGCTAATTCTACCACTTGCAATAGGCACTAAAACTGCAATGGTTAAAATGATGATCCCGATATTCAATCCATGTTGTTGGATGAGTGGGAAGTATTCACTCAGTGGTGTCATCCGCAAAATAATGAGTACTGCCGCAGCAATGGTTACTGCAGAATTGTGACTAAAAATACCGCAAGCCAGTAGGATCAGGAGGACGATCAGGTTCAAATCTAAGTTCGGCATAGAGGGAGACTGGTCAAAAAAACATGTGCATTGTAACGTTTTTTTAGCCACTCTGCCGAATGAGCTGAGTCCTTTGATTGATGTTCCTGTATTTAAGTATAAAATGAGCCTTTATTTAAAAATGTGGTGTGCTGATGCTGTTGGAAAAAATGTTGCAGTCGCAAGGATTTGGTTCGCGAAAGCATTGCCAACAGTTGATTAAAAATGCAGTCATTGAAATTGATGGGCAAATCATTACTGACCCTAAACATAAACTCAAATTGGATGCTCTGCACTACAAGGTACATGGCGAGAGCTTTGAATACCGTGAAAAAGTCTATATCGCCTTAAATAAACCTCAAGGCTATGAATGTTCACATCAGGCGACACATCATTTTAGTGTTTTTGATTTGTTTGATGATTTGCTCTTGAATCGTGGTATTCAGTGTGTAGGTCGTCTAGATCAAGACACCACAGGCTTATTGTTACTCACCGATGATGGTCAGTTTTTACAAGCGCTGACACACCCTAAAAAGCATGTGGCAAAAGTGTATCGGATGAAAACGGCCGACCCTGTTACAGATGAACAAGTTCAACAGCTGGAGCAAGGGGTGGAGCTGCGAAATGAAAAAGGGAGTTTTGCTGCAACAGATGTAAAACGCTTAGCTGAATGTGAACTGCAAATGACCGTGCATCAAGGGGTATATCATCAAGTGAAACGTATGCTTGCGGCAGTGGGAAATAAAGTTGAGAGCTTGCATCGTCAGCAAATTGGAGCGCTCGACTTAACGGGGATACCAGATTTAGTCGAGGGACGTTGGATCTATTTAAATGCTGAACAAGTGGCTTTAGCCAAGACACGCAATGATCTTGAGAGTGAAGGTCTTTAGACGCTGAATGCTATAGAAAGCAATGATAGGTCTTAAACTCATTATCCGCTACAAAGCCCATGGCTTCATATAAGCTGTGGGATTGATAATTATTTTTTTGCGTTTCAAGCGTAATACGAATAGCTTTTTCGTGTCGCGCAAACAAAATAGCGGTATCAATCAATTGTTTTGCTGAGCCATGGCGACGATGCGGTGGAGAAACATAAACATCATCTAAAATATAGTAAGTTGCGCAGGCCACAGAAGAAAAACCTAAATACAGCAGCACAAAACCTGTAATCACATCGTCTTTGACATGAATGAAGATGACGCTTTGTTCGTTTTCAAGGCGAAGTTTAAGGAACTTTTGGGAAAGTGCTAAATTGGATGATGCACCATAAAATTGGCGATATTCATCAAATAATACAGCAAGTTTTTCTAAGTCTTCTAAAGTGGCACGTCTAACGATCATGTATTACTCCATGCTGTATTTATAATGTTTACATGAAGCATACCTAAGTTTTGAAAGGGATATTTCTAAAATTTGTTTAGAAATGCAACACTGTTAAGTTTTGTCACTTTCTCCCAAAATTGCCGCTAATTCCTCAAAAAGATCAATATGTTCATCATCTGCAAATAAATCATTGGTTGCAGTTGAGTCTGCACTGGTGATGTGTTCAACCGCTTTTTGTTCTTGCTTGAGTTTACGTAGTTTAATCAGTTGTTCAATATTGATGTTCTGGTTTTCGATTGAGAAAGGGATGGATTTGGTTAAAACCACTTGTTTGAAGAACAAACGAACGGCTTGCGCAGGCGTAATTCCCAGTTGTTTAAACACTGCAAAAGCTTGTTTCTTTTCTTGGGAATCGAGTCGAATTTGATAGACTTCTGTTTTTCTCATGATTTTTTAAATAATTT
This sequence comes from Acinetobacter sp. MF4640, assembly GCF_002018895.1. Classification (NCBI taxonomy): domain Bacteria; kingdom Pseudomonadati; phylum Pseudomonadota; class Gammaproteobacteria; order Moraxellales; family Moraxellaceae; genus Acinetobacter; species Acinetobacter sp. MF4640. Next base: position 65,689 of record NZ_MVOM01000006.1, read on the forward strand.
GAACGACTTAAGGGTAGAAGTTATTTTAATCAATTCCATTGTAATTTCAATATTCATACAATGGAATTTTAAATTATTTTGTAATGACAAGCAGATTACAATGTCAATTCAAGATTGGAGCTAAACTGCATAAGTTGTTGAGTTACTGGATCTTTAAATGAAAGATGCTTAGCTAAGAGCTGTAAAGGCTGACTAAAATCATCGTCGGCTTTATGTACAACTTTAGGATAGAACGGATCATTTTTAATCGGAAGACCTAAGAAGTTGAGGTGCACACGGAGTTGATGTTGCTTCCCTGTCTCGGGTTTAAGCTCATATTTTGCCCATGTTTCATCATGCTCTAAAAGCATGATCTCGGTTTCACTGTTCGGTGCTTTGTCCAAGACCTGCATGGTGTAGAACGGTTCACCTTTTTGCATATGTAGTTTTACTATGCGTGGAAATTTGAGTTCGCGGTTAAAAGGTGCAATCGCATGATAGATTTTTTGAACCTGTCGCTCTGCAAACATTTGCTGATACAGACCTCGACTGTGAATACATTTGGAAAACATCACTAAGCCAGCGGTTTCACGGTCAAGGCGGTGGATGGGCGTTAAATGCTCAATTCCTGTTTGTTTTTTCAGGCGCACTAATAGGGTTTGTTGAACATATTGCCCCGTTGGACTGATTGTCAAAAAGTGCGGCTTATCCACCACTAAGAAATGATCATTTTCAAATAAAATCTCATGCTGAGATGGCACTTCAATTTCGTGCGCTAAAAAGCGGTAATAAAACACATGCTGATTTTCAAGATATGCCGAATCTGTATGGAGGATATTACCTACAGCGTCATAGACCAAGCCATCATGAAAACGTTGCTGCCACTCAGTTGCTTCAATATGCGGAAATTGGTCAGATAAATAAGCCAATACGGTGTGTGGTGTTGGATTTAATTTAGGCAAGAACACTTTGCTTGCGCTCACGCCATTGAGCATGGGTGGACAAAATTCAGCAGTTTTTATGTTGAGCATGATGTACAGGCAATATCTAATCGGTTGGCGCAGTTAAATACGAGATTTCAAGCTTGTAGCTTGGGCATTTTGTGAGTCCAGTGCTATCATAATTGTTCTTTTGTCACTTGTCGTGAGTATTATGCAGTATTCATTTAATTTAACGCTCAATAATGAACAAGATACCCAAAATTTAGCGCAAATTTTGGCACAGCATTTTACGACGGGTGTAGTGTATTTAATTGGGGATTTGGGGGCAGGTAAAACCACCTTAACGCGTCATTATTTACAGCATTTAGGCCATCAAGGTTCCGTGAAAAGCCCAACTTATACCTTAGTTGAGCCGTATCAAGTTCAAGGGCGTGATATTTTCCATTTTGACTTGTATCGTTTAAACGATCCGTATGAACTGGAGTTAATGGGTATCCGTGACTATTTGGAAACGCCCAATGCACTGTTTTTGTTTGAATGGCCGTCTAAAGGGAGCGATGAGATCCCTGAGGCGGACTTAATTATTGATATTCAAAAATCGGAAGATGAACTGACAAGGTCTGCTACCTTAAGTTTCCATTCAGTAGCATTATTACAAGCTTTAGAGAGCCAATTAAACAATGCATGATGATTTAAAGATACGCCGTATTCATACTTTGAATCCTGCTTTAGCCAACCAAATTGCAGCGGGTGAAGTCATTGAGCGTCCAGCGTCTGTGGTCAAAGAGTTACTTGAAAACTCGATTGATGCAGGTGCGACAGAGCTGATTATTCGGGTAGAGCAAGGCGGCAGTACTTTAATTGAAATCATGGACAATGGTCGAGGGATTCACGCTGAAGATCTCCCTTTGGCGGTGATGCGACATGCGACCAGTAAAATCCAAACCTCTGAAGATTTACATGCAATTGTCAGTTTAGGCTTTCGTGGAGAGGCTTTGGCTTCTATTGCAGCGGTGTCGCGTTTAACCTTGACCAGTAGTCAAGCGGATGATGGAATTGGCTACCAAGTTGAAGTCAATGGAACTGCATTTGACCGTCAAGAGATTCAGGCTGTAGCTGCACCGAAAGGTACGCATATTCGGGTACAAGATTTATTTTTCAATGTGCCTGCGCGTCGAAAATTTCTCAAAAAACCTGGCACAGAGTTTGGTCATATTGAGGAAATTGTTCGGCGTTTAGCGCTGACGCATTTCGATATTCGTTTTGTGCTTGAACATAATCAAAGCATCAAACTGAACTTGCCGATTGCAGATAGTGGTGAGCTACGTTTTCAGCGCGTACAGCAGTTGCTAGGGCGCGCATTTACTGAAAATGCTTATTGGATCGATGCAGATAGCATCAACATGCGTTTAACAGGTTGGTTGGGACATCCCTCCGATGCGCGGGCTCAGGCTGACTTGCAGTATGTTTATGTGAATGGTCGAATTGTTAAAGATAAAACCATCTCTCATGCGCTGCGTATGGCTTATGATGGTATTTTGCATGGACATCAGCATGCGGGTTATTTACTTTTTCTGGAAGTCGACCCCGAAAATATTGATGTCAATGTACATCCGACTAAACATGAAATTCGCTTTTTAAATCAACGTGAAGTACATGAATTTGTACGTCATTATGCCAAAGAGACTTTATCGCAGTTTCAAACGGCAACCGCAGATTTATCTGATGCAATGAAGATTGCAGAGAATCAAGCTTCGATGTCTGTGCAGCCTCGTTATCAAGAGCCTTTGCAGTTGCATCGTCGTGTTGAGTCTACACAAACTGGTGAGCAAGCCCCATCGGATGTGCTCACTGACTTTAGTTCAAATCAACCGCAAGGTGTCCATTATTCGGCGCAACCTTCACGCTATCAGGGCTCACAACAGCTCAATAATGCCTTACAAAGCTATTTAGCACCTCTACGTGATACCTCATCTGCTGTTGATCAAGCTCAGCCTTTGGCTGATTTTACAGTGCAAAGCCCAAAAGTCGATGAACATCCGTTGGGAATTGCAATTGCACAATTGCATGGTATTTATGTGCTGGCTCAAAATACAGAAGGGCTAATTATTGTTGATATGCATGCAGCGCATGAGCGTATTCTGCTACAGCAAATGAAGTCCGCATGGGATAAACCAGAGTTTTGGACTTCTCAGCAGTTACTTATTCCCAAAGTGATTAATATCACGCGGATGCAAGCTACACGCGTGGAAGAGCTCAAAGATCAATTGGCGCGTTTAGGTCTTGAAATTGATCAATATGGCGATGAGCAGGTCATTGTTCGTGGTGTGCCTGCGATTTTACATAAAGCCAATTTTGAGGCGCTGGTACCTGAATTACTGAACGATTTGGATCCAAATGATGAAGCGCAGGGCTTACTGCAAAAGCGTGATCAAATTCTAGCGGGTATGGCCTGTCATGGTGCTGTTCGCGCCCATCGCATTTTGGGTCTTTCTGAAATGAATGCTTTGCTTCGTCAAATGGAACAAACTGAATTTGCCAGCCAATGTAACCATGGTCGCCCAACTTGGCGTGCGTTTCCATTGGCTCAACTAGATAAGCTTTTTGCTCGAGGAGAGTAGTTGTACATGTCAACTCAATTGCCGGTCATCAATTTAATGGGGCCAACTGCAAGTGGTAAAACTGCTTTGGCATGTCAGCTCTATGAGCAAGGGAATTTTGAACTGCTATCTGTAGATTCAGCATTGGTTTTTAAGGATATGGATATTGGTACAGCTAAACCAACCAAAGAAGAGTTGCTGCAATATCCACATCACCTTATCGATATTATTAGCCCATTAGAAGTCTACTCGGCAGCAAACTTTGTTGAAGATGCATGTGGTTTAATTGATGACATGCATGCACGAGGTAAAACCCCGATTTTGGTGGGTGGAACCATGCTCTATTTCAAGGCACTTTTAGAAGGCCTTTCAAGCAATTTACCGAGTGCAGATTATGCTGTTCGTGCTGAAATAGAAGCCAAAGGTGAAAGTGAGGGTTGGTCTGCGGTCTATGCGGAATTATGCAGTGTGGATCCACTGGCGGGCGAAAAATTTAAAGTGAGTGATAAACAACGTATTATTCGGGCTTTAGAAGTTTACAAGTTGACAGGGCAGCCCATTACTAAACTTCAAGCTGAACAGCCTAAAAATGTGCCTTATCGCTATAATTTTCATAATTATGCTTTGATGCCAGACCGTGCAGAATTGCACCAAAGAATTGCACAACGATTGAAAATTATGTGGGACATCGGATTTTTGAATGAAGTGGAAACACTTATGAAAAAATACGATTTAGATGAAAATTTACCCTCTATGCGCTCAGTTGGGTATCGACAAGCACTCGAATTTTTACAGAAAGGAGATAAAACTGTCGAAAAACAACATGAAATGGAGGATAAATCACTTTTTGCGACACGACAACTTGCCAAACGTCAATACACTTGGTTAAGATCTTTGCAAGAGGCACATAAATTTACAACGTATTCTACTATCACGCAGGCACAAGAAGACTTGCGAAACTGCTACGGATAAAGCAAAATTTAGCTACTATCTTTTTTATAATTTTTAATTGAAAAATAAAGATAGTTTTTTGCGCTGATTTTTAAATTTTTTTGGAGTTATAACATGTCTAAAGGTCAAACTTTGCAAGATCCGTTCTTAAATTCTCTCCGTAAAGAACGTATTCCTGTCTCTATCTTCCTTGTAAACGGTATTAAGTTACAAGGTCATATTGAATCTTTCGACCAATATGTTGTTTTATTAAAAAATACAGTAAGCCAAATGGTTTACAAGCATGCAATTTCTACAGTTGTTCCTGCACGTAACCCACGTCCAGCTGGTGCACCTGCTGGCGCTGGTCAACAAGGTAGCTTTGGCGGTCAACAAGGCAGCTTTGGCGGTCAACAAGGCGGCTTCGGTGGTCAACAAGGCAGCTTTGGCGGTCAACAAGGCGGCTTTGGTGGTCAACAAGGTGGCTTTGGTGGTCAAGGTAGCTTCGGTGGTCAAGGTGGCTTCGGTGGTCAAGGTGGTGGCTTTGGTAGTCAAGGCGGCTTCGGTGGTCAAGGTGGCTTTGGTGGTCAATCGGCTGGTTTTGATGGCGAATCAAAATTTGAAGACACTCAAGATGACGAAAATAATCGTTAATTGATTGTTAAAAAAGCCTCTCACATGAGAGGCTTTTTTTATGCCAAATTTTTAATTTTAGTCTAAGCGGATAAATAAAAAGACCAGCATGAATGCTGGTCTTTTTATTTATCCAAAATTATGACTTGTTGTTCTTACGGTCTAAGTTCGGATCTTTAATTTCGACATAAGCTCTGTTGCGTGTTTCGCGTAACCAGCTATCAAGCTCGGCATCAAATTGGCGCTCACCTAAAATTTGACGTGCCATACGTTCTTGGTATTCAGCAGTCATGTCTTGTTGACGTGTTTCAGTCACTTGAAGAATATGCCAGCCGAATTGGGTTTGGAAAGGTTGACTGGTTTGACCTACCGGCGTATTTTTCATAGTTTCTTCAAACTGAGGAACCATCACACCTGGGCTGACCCAACCCAAACTCCCGCCATCACGTGCTGAACCTGTGTCATTAGAGTAGGTGGAGGCTAAGACTGCAAAGTCTTCACCTTTTTGAACGCGGTTATACAAGCTTTCGATCATTTGTTTAGCATTTTCAGGGCTAACCACTTCAGACGGTTGAATCAAAATATGGCGTGCTTTGTATTGAGGTACAATCGCTTTTTGCTCAGCCCCTTTGCGTTCAACTAATTTTAAGAGATGTATACCATCTCGTACTGTAATTAAATCTGTGGTTTGTCCCACTTGGAGTGGACTCACACGTGCTGCAAGCTCGCTAGGGATGTCAGAAAGTGCTCTAAAGCCCATATCTGCACCTTCAACTTTGGTGCCAGCAGTACTGAACTTTTTAGCAATTGCAGCGACGTCATTGTCGTTTGCTAGAACAGTTTTGACTTGCTTCGCTACAGCGTCAGCATTGTCACCTGAAACACGCACATGTAGAACATGTACTTGATTGCCAAGTGCTGCTTGACCTTGTGGGGTATTTAAGAAGTTTTTAACGTCTTGGTCTGAAATTTGGATACGAGAGGTAACGATTTGTTGGCGCAAACGATTGATTGCTAAATCTTCAGCAACGCGACTACGCAAAGAAGCATAGGTTCCGGGTGCCATTTTATCGAGCTTTTGTTGGAATGCTTCTAGGCTTGTGCTACCAGATTGTTTTGCAACATTTAAAACCGCTTCATTCAAGCTTTTTTCATCAGGTTGAATGTTGTAACGCTTCACTTGTTCAAGCTGAGTCTGACGAATAATCAGTTGCTCTAATGCTTGTTGTGCCAAATATTGCTCTGGTGGGACTTGTTTCTTTTGGCTCTCAAGTTGATGTTTGAGCTCAGCCATGCTTGCTTCTAAGTCACTCTTCAAAATGACACTGTTATCGACTACAGCAACAACTTCATCCGACGCATGTACAAAAGTTGGAATAGCGGTTGCGAGAGCTAAAGCCAAAGCACTCGCTTTAAAAAATTGTTTGAACTGTTTTGTCTTCATTAACGGTCTGTCCAAGTCTGATTAATATTGTTAAAGCCTAGAATACGATTTTCTAGTAATGATGAAAGTTTACTGTTGAGTCCGCCTAAGCCTTTAAGTGTAATTTCGGCCATAATTGCACGTTTAGGTTCTACACCTGCAGCATTGACGTCATCCAAGTCGTTATAGTACTCACGACCATAAACGGAGATCCCCCAACAGCAAGACTCGTAATTGACACCAAGGAGGTATTCACGAGCGACATTGTTGTCTAAGTCATATTGAGCGTGGCCCATAATACGCCAGTTGTTATGGATCGGTTGTACAAAAGATGCAACTACTTGGTCGTAATGTTCTTGGCGGTCTGCAATTTCTTTACGGTAGAAATAGCCAACGTTATAGAGGTTGCCTTTATCACCCGTAAAGTAAAGTTGTAAGTCGCGTTGCGCATTATCGCCATTTGCCATCCATGCTGAGTTTGCACCGAGGGTAAAGTTTTGTGAGAGCTGACTAGATACGCTGACAATCGGACCAGAGTGATTTTCTGTGTCAAAGACGTCTGCTGTTTGGTCAAGCGTTACGCGGCGGTCTTCGAAATAATAGCTTTGGCCTACACTGGCTTTTAAGCGCTCTAGACCCACCGTATCAAATAAGCTATAGCTTAAGCCCAGTGACAAGAAGTTATTGTCTTCTAGACGGTCATGGCCATAGAAGCGATTTGCACTAAATAACTGATCATAGTTGATCGATGCTGTTGCAGAGTCAAAGTTTGGTGCGCCATCTTGATTTTTATAGGGTGCGTAGGCATAGAACATGCGTGGGCTTAACGTCTGTAAGAAAGTGCCTTCTTTTTCAAAAGTTAAACCTGCATCAAAAGTCACCTGTGGCACAACATAAGATTTGTCATTCGATGAGCGGTTGGTGTTGTCAAACTCATTGATGGTATCTTGATCGTAGAATGTGTTTACATTGCGAATAGATACTTCAGGAATGGCGAAAGCCCACGGTGTACGGTAGTTATAGCGTACAGAAAAGTCATTATAGACACGGGTGCCGCTTGGCTCAAAGCTATCGTTGGTATCGCCGTCGATAGTCCCAAAGTCCTTTTTAAAGTAAGCCGTATCGTTGTTGAACTCGTATTCTAAGCCCAGTGCATTACCCGCTTTATAGTTGAGTAAGAACTGTGGTAAACGTGCATACGGACGGTCAACGTAGGGTGTGGTTTCGTCTAGTGTTTGGAAATCTTCAACTTTCAGTTGGGCTTTTAGACCAGGAATTCCATTTTTATAGTTTAACTCCCACGCACGACGCAGGTTTAAGTCTGTTTTGGTGTTTGGGTTGTTACTTAGGTCAGTAAAGTAGTCTTTGTCTGACGCATAGTTATATTCAAGATTGGTTGAGAACTGTTCATTGATTTGCCAGTTATGTAAAAAGTGCAAATCTTTACGGTCTTCATCGTCATATTTTCGGTCACCAGCTAAGTACCCCCCCCAAATTTGACCTGAACCAAAGTTTTCGGTCAAATAGCGAAATTCACCCTCAAACATTGGGCCGCGGTCGCTGATATAGCGTGGCGTAACGGTCGCATCGTAGTTAGGTGCTAAGTTGAGATAAACGGGTACTGCAAGCTCGACACCACCATCATTGGTGAAGCCAAAACTTGGTGTCAAAATACCGGTAGTACGACGGTCATCAATCGGGAAGTTAAAATAAGGAACTGCTAGAACGGGTACATCTTTAACATAAAGTTTTGTGCCGCGTGTTTCACCACGTCCAGTTTCTTGATTTAACTTAATTTCGTCTGCTTGGATTTTCCACGTTGGCGATTGCTCTGGTGGGCAGGTGCTATAAGTTGCATTTTTTAGCGTGGTGGTCGTTTGTGACTCACGTAGGATTTGGTCGGCCCGCCCATGCGCATGTTGTTCTTCTGAAATATAGAAACTGTTTTTCAGATCGCCTTGCTGAGTTTTTAGGTTGTAATTAATTTGGTCACTTTGCGCTAATAAGCCACTTTGCGCCATTTGCACACGACCTTCAGCATTGGCAAAGGTCTGGGTTTGATCAATGGTGATTTTATCGGCACGGATTTGACGACCTTCTTGATCAATCAGGACATTACCTTCAAGAACAGAGTCACCTTGTGGGTTGTAGTGACCATAGTCCGCTGTAATGGTGGATGTCGCATTGGCTGCGTCAGCAGCTTTGGTTTCAGGGCTTACAGGGGTTAACCATGTGCCTTGGCAATACGCGGAACTTAAGTAACGACCTTGGCGCTGTTGAGCTTCAGGAGATGACTTATCGACATAGTATTGTTCGAAAAACTTTTGCCCAGGATAGTTTTCTTGTAGTGCTTGTTTTAGCGATTGTTGTTCGTCTGAAATAGACGTGGTTGGTGTTGCAGCATAGCTTGTGATTGAGCTACCACAAAGAAGGGTAAATATCGCAGTCGCTAAAGGATTAAATTTAAACTGATGCTTCATGTGTCTCATTTACCAAGTATGCTTAAAACGCAATTAATTATTGTCGCATCATAGAGAAAAAGTTGATAAGTGGCTACACTTAGCACTTTAAAAACTCAGCCTGTATTAGAATTTATCGCAAATGAATACACAACGTGAACAATTGATACAAACATGGATTTCATCTGTACTTGGTTCAGATCAATTTGAAATTAACTTTTTAGCAGGCGATGCAAGTTTCCGTCGTTATGCACGAATCAAGTTGAATAATAAAACATTTATGCTGATGGATGCACCACCAGAAAAAGAAGATTGTGTGCCTTTTGTGACGATTGATGAATTTTTTGATACGAACGGTGTCCGTGTACCACATATTGTGGCGAAAGATTTGGAGCAAGGCTTCTTATTGCTTGAAGATTTTGGTGATGTGCTACTGTCAACACAGCTCGATGACAAGACTGTTGATGCACATTATGAGCAAAGTTTTAAGCAATTGATTCAATTGCAATCTATTGATGGTGAAGGTCATTTCCCAGCTTATTCTTATGAAAAGTTAATCACCGAAATGTCGTTGTTGACAGATTGGTTATTGCCAAGTTTACAGATTCAACCTTCTGATGATGAGTCTGCGCTGATTAAACGTACATTTGCAATTTTAGCCAATGCTGCTTTGGCTCAGCCCCAAGTGATTGTCCATCGTGATTTCCATAGTCGTAATCTCATGCTTTTGGTAGATGAGCAAGAGCAAGGCGTAATTGATTTTCAAGATGCTGTGATTGGTGCGGATACTTATGACCTCATCTCAATTACACGTGATGCGTATGTACAATGGAACCCTGAGCGCGTTTATCATTGGTTTAAAGTGTTTTATGATCTATTGCCAGCTTCTGCCAAAGAAGGGCGTGACTTTGAACAGTTTAAGCAAGACGCTGACCTGATGGCAATTCAACGGCATATTAAAATTTTAGGTATTTTTGTGCGTTTATTTGAACGTGACGGAAAATCAAGTTATCTGAAAGATTTACCACGTGTGATGTGGTATTTATTTGAAGAAAGCAAACCTTATGCAGAACTACAACCTTTCATGCAATTTATTTGCGATAAAGTGATGCCGAAATTTGAAGCAAAATATGGCAAATATGAGGTTGTTACAGCATGAAAGCAATGATTTTGGCCGCGGGGCTTGGAAACCGTATGCGTCCTTTAACACTCTATAAACCGAAACCTTTGCTTGAAGTTGGTGGCAAACCACTGATCGTTTGGCATATTGAAAAACTTAAGCAGATTGGGGTCACAGAAATTGTGATTAATTCTGCCTGGTTGGCCGATGTGTTGATTGGTGCGCTTGGGGATGGTTCACAGTTTGGTGTGACTATTCGTTGGACGCGTGAAGAAGAGGGGCTTGAAACAGCGGGTGGTATTATTAATGCTCTGCCACTGCTGGGGACAGAACCGTTTATTTTAGTGAATGGTGATGTTTGGACCACTTTTGATTTCGAAGCTTTACTTGATGTGCAGTTGGACACCGATTTTGCGCATCTCGTATTTGTACCCAACCCGACACAGCATCCCAAAGGCGACTTTATCTTGAACCAAGGGCGTGCTTATACCTTTGAACAAGAGCAGTCAGGTGAAGCACTGACTTATAGTGGTGTTGCGGTTATTCATCCACAGATGTTTAAGGGCTTGGAAGCAGGTAAGCGTCCATTGGCTCCATTGCTAAAAGAAGCGATGTCTGCTGGAAAAGTTTCTGCTGAGAAAATGCAAGCCGCATGGGTGGATGTTGGCACACCTGAGCGATTAAGTGATCTAGATCTACAGATTCGTCAAGGTATGTACGTTTAAGTGCATAATCACTAAGCGTTAGCTACTGTTCCACGGCTGAGAAATCGGTATACTTCAGTTTAATTTTATTGAGATGTCTTCTTTATGCATCCATTTTTTCAAGACTTAAAGCAAGGTAGTCAAAAGCTTGGCTTAGATTTGAGTGAAGAAGCATTAAATTTATTGCTGAAGTATCAAGACGCACTTGTGCTGTGGAACAAAGCTTACAATTTAACAGCGATTCGCGATCCTAAAGAAATGCTGGTGAAGCATTTATTAGATAGTTTAAGTATTTTAAAAGATTTGCCGAAAGGTCGTTTGCTGGATATTGGTACAGGCGGTGGTATGCCGGGCATGATTATTGCTCTATGCCAACCTGAGCGCCAATGTGTTTTGCTTGATTCCAATGGCAAAAAAATTCGTTTTTTAAAGCAGTTTATTGCAGACTTAAAATTAACCAATGTAATTGCAGTTCAAACGCGTGTTGAAAATGAAGATAGCATCCATGATTTGGGTCAGTTTGATGTGATTACCAGTCGTGCATTTGCCTCTTTAACCGATTTTATCAATGCATCGAAGCCGTATATGCACCAAGACAGCATCATTGCGTCTATGAAAGGCTTGGTTCCTCATGACGAAGTTGAAGCATTCAAAAACGAATTTAGTTGTGACATTATTGCGTTAAAAGTTCCACGTTTGGACGAACAACGACACTTACTTTTATTAAAACGTATCTAAAAGAATTCAAAGGATTGGGCGGGTCATGGCACAAATTATTGCGATTGCGAACCAAAAAGGTGGTGTAGGTAAAACCACAACCGCAGTAAATTTGGCTGCATCTTTAGCAGTACTTAAAAAGCGTGTTTTATTGGTCGATATGGACTCGCAAGGCAATGCGACCATGGGTTCAGGCATTCAAAAAAATGACCTACTGTATTCAGTGACCGATGTTTTACTGGGTGAAGTACCTATAGAGACTGCAATTACCAAGGCAGAAGTTGGTTATAAAGTACTTGGTGCCAACCGCGACTTGGCAGGTGTAGAACTAGCAATAGCCGAGCAAGAAGGTCGTGAGTTTATTCTGCGTGATGCGTTGCAAGAAATTGAACAAGCATATGACTACATCATTGTGGACTGTGCGCCCAGCTTAAGCTTGATCACGGTTAATGCACTGGCAGCGGTGGATGGTGTGATGATTCCAATGCAGTGTGAATACTATGCTTTGGAAGGCTTGGCAGATTTAACACAGACCATTGATCGCATTCAACAAGCATTGAATCCTGAGTTAAAAATTATTGGTGTTCTACGCACCATGTATGATGCACGTAACGCGTTGACACGTGATGTGTCTGAAGAATTAGAACAATACTTTGGCAAAAAACTCTATGACACGGTCATTCCACGTAATGTGCGTCTAGCTGAAGCACCTGCGCATGGTTTGCCAGTGATTTATTTTGAAAAAAGCTCGAAGGGTGCAGTTGCTTATTTACATTTAGCAGCTGAAATGATTAAGAAAAGCAAAGTGAAAAAAGGAAGTAACGCATGACCGTTAAAAAACGTGGACTGGCAAAAGGTCGTGGTTTAGATGCCTTACTCGGTTCCATTCAAAAAGAGAAATTACAACTTGAAGCACAAGCTCTTGATCACGGTCAGCTAAAACAAATCGATGTGCATCTATTACAACGTGGTGAATATCAGCCACGTCGTTTTATTAATGAGCAAGACTTACAAGAACTAGCGGCATCGATTGAAAAACACGGTGTGATGCAGCCGATTGTGATTCGTCCAATTGATAATGAAAAGCACCCCTATGAAATTATTGCGGGTGAGCGTCGTTGGCGTGCGGCTCAACTTGCCGGTTTAACGCAAGTTCCAGCCATTGTTCGTGATTTAACAGACCAAGTTGCAATTGCACTGGCGTTGATTGAGAACATTCAACGTCAAGATCTTAATCCGATTGATCAGGCGATGGCTTTACAGCGCTTCCATGAAGAGTTTGGTTTAAGTCATCAAGAAATTGCAGACACGGTAGGCAAAGCGCGTACTACAGTGAGTAATTTGCTGCGTTTATTAAGTCTAGCTGAGCAAGTTAAAGACTTTATGCAACAAGGTTTGCTGGACATGGGGCATGCTCGTGCCATTTTGACTTTGAAAGGGAAAGATCAACTGAAAGTCGCAGAATTGGTGATAGAGAAGAGTTTATCTGTTCGCCAAACTGAACAATATGTTCGTGATCTCAATGCGCCGAAACAAGAAAAATCGAAAACGGAAATTGCACCAGATCTTCTACAATTGACACAGCGCTTAACAGATCGTTTTAGTGCAAATGTCAAAATTGATCATAATAAACAAGGGAAAGGCAAGCTCACGATTCATTATCATTCACTCGACGAGTTGGATGGTATTTTGAATATTTGCTTAGCTGAATAATTTTATTTTCTATTTCTAAATACTTGGGGAAGTGTTATGTGGGAATTGGTAAAAGCAGGTGGGTGGCTTATGCTGCCCCTTGTGCTCTGTTCGATCTTTACTGTTGCGATTAGTTTAGAACGTTTTATCCGCTTGAAGAAGTCCACTATTTTACCGAAAGATTTGCTATTAGGCCCAACGCAAAGCGTACAAATGGTTTTGCCTAAACTTAAACAAAATCAGGATTTACAGGCAACGACATTAGGTCGTATTTTGGAGGCTGGTTACCAAAGTGAGGCACAAGGTGAACAGTTTGCACGTGCGCAGATGGAAGCAACGGCTTCTCAGGAAATTGGTTATCTTGAAAAAAATATCAATTTTTTGGGGACATTGAGCGCTGTCGCGCCTCTTTTAGGATTGTTGGGAACTGTACTCGGGATTATCGAGTCATTCTTAATGATTGATATTGGTAATAGTAGTAATCCAACACTGATGATTCCAGGGATTTCTAAAGCACTGATCACAACTGCAGCAGGAATGTTCATTGCGATTCCCGCATTATTTGCTTATCGTTACTTTCAGCGTTTGGTTCAAGAATATGTTGCTGAATTAGAACAGCAATCGACTTTGTTTCATGCGGCTTTATTTTATAAGCAAACAGAAACTGTGCTTGAAAGCCATGATGATGTTGTTGTGAAGCAAGCGAGCTAAGGTGAAGTATGAAATTCAAACGTTCACAAGTTGAAGATGTTCATATTAACCTTACACCAATGATTGATTGCTTATTATTTATTTTGGTGTTTTTATTGCTGACCACCACATTCAATCAATTTAGTCGTATGAATTTAACCTTGCCCGATGCGCAAGGGGTTCCACCGAAAACATTTGATCATAAAATCGAAGTGGTGGTAGATTCCACTGGGCATTATTCAATTAATGGTCAGTCTATTGCATCGAAAGATGTTTCAGAATTAAATACCGCAATTAAACAGATTTCCAATGACCGTCGTGATCTAATGTTTGTGATTGCTGCGGATGCAAAAGCAACCCATCAGGATGTGATCCGTGTGATGGATGTGGCAGGTCAGTTGGGATTTGTAAATATCAATATTAGTACCAAAGTGCCTTCTCGAGGTTATTAGTGAAACACGATTTAAAAGTTTATCTACGTCTACTGAGCTATTTAAAACCGTATTGGGGCGTAGCGATTCTTGTGGTGATTGGTTTTGCTATGAATGCGGCGACAGAAGTTTCTGTCGCTAAATTACTTGAAAAAATTATTGAAGCGATTCAACACCGTGATCAAGGTTTTACGACATTGTTCCCAATTTTGGTTGTTGTGGTAATGTTCTTTCGTGGGCTGGGTTTGTTCATGGGCGGCTACTTTACAGCGGTCATTTCCAGAAACTTGGTCTTTAATATTCGCCAAGAAGTCTTTGCCAAATTATTGCGTCTTCCTTCGCAGTATTATCTAGACAATAACAGTGGTCATATCACTGCGAAAATTATGTATAACGTGGAGCAGCTTACAGCCGCATCTACAGAGTCATTAAGAACTATTGTTCAGCAAGGTCTAATCACTCTTGCATTGCTCGGTTACCTGATTTATAGCAACTGGCGTTTGACTTTGTGTATTTTGATTTTTGCTCCGCTGATTGGTTTGCTTATTCGTAAAGCAGCAAAGCGTATGCGTAAGCTTTCCATTCAAGTCCAAGACACCATGGGGGATGTCAATCACGTGGTACAAGAGACAGTCAATGGTCACTTGGTGGTAAAAGGTTTTGGTGGTCAAGGGTATGAGCAACAACGTTTTAAAGATACCTCATTGGAGAATTTACGACGCGGTTTGAAAATGGTGGTTGTGCAACAGCTCAATAGTCCAATTGTACAGTTGATTATGTCAATTGCTCTGAGTATTGTGATGTGGATCGCACTACGCCCAGAAATTCTACAAGATACCAGCGCGGGTCAATTTGTGGCGTATATTACTGCAGCAGGTATGTTGAGTCGGCCAATTAAAGCATTGACTGATGTGAATGAAAAAATTCAACGGGGTATGGCTGCAGCACATTCAGTTTTTGAAATTTTAGATTTGCCTGAAGAAAAAAATACTGGGACTTTAACTCCAGTACTGAAAGGTAATATCGACTTTAAAGATGTGAACTTAGTTTATGTGGATGGTTATCAAGCGCTGCATGATTTTAATCTGAGTGTCAAAGAGGGTGAGACGATTGCTTTAGTGGGGCGTTCTGGCGCTGGTAAAACCTCTTTGGTGAACTTGTTAGTGCGTTTCCAAGATACGACCTCGGGCCAAATCCTCTTTGATGGTATTGATATTCACGATATTGAAATCAATAGTCTGCGTACCCAAGTGGCAATGGTCAATCAACAAGTGGTTTTATTTAACCGCACTGTGCGTGACAATATTGCCTATGGTCAGCTTGAAAATGCCTCTGATGAAGAGGTAATTGCAGCAGCAAAAGCGGCCTATGCACATGACTTTATTATGGCTTTACCACAAGGCTACAACACTAAGTTGGGGGCGCAAGGCCTTAATTTATCGGGTGGCCAACGTCAACGTATAGCCATTGCTCGTGCGATTTTGAAAAATGCGCCTGTATTGATCTTAGATGAAGCCACCAGCGCGCTTGATAATGAATCAGAGTATTTTATTCAGCGTGCCTTCGATGCTGCAATGCGGGATCGTACCACGATTGTCATTGCGCATCGTTTATCCACTATTGAAAATGCAGACCGTATTGTGGTGATGGATAAAGGGCGTATAGTAGAGCAAGGTACACACGCTGAACTGATTGCGAAGCAGGGTGCTTACTATCAGCTCCATCAGCGTAATTTTGAGGAAAACTAAGTCATGTCAGGTGCACAGTTTATTCAGGATGCTTGGAACTCACAGGCAAAGTGGTTAATTGTGCTTCGTCCGTTGTCTTGGTTATATCGAGGCGGTTTTCTTCTAAACCGTAAGTTGTATCGGTGCAATATTAAAAAAGCCTATACGGCTCCTGTACCTGTCATGGTGATTGGTAATATTACCGTGGGTGGGAGTGGTAAAACCCCTCTGCTCATTCACTTGGTGAGTTATCTGCAAAGTAAGAATATTCGAGTGGGTGTGATCAGTCGTGGTTATGGTGCCAAAGGCCCATTTCCGACTATGGTGGATCTCAACTCATTGCCTGAAAATGTAGGTGATGAGCCAACTCTCATCGTGCAATCCACTGATGTGCCGATGGCGGTGGGTCCAAATCGCCAAGAAAGTATTGAACTGCTTTTATCTCACTATCCCATTGATCTGATCATTAGTGATGATGGGCTTCAACATTGGGCATTGAGTCGCCAAATTGAATGGATTGTCCTAGATAATAATCGTGGACTAGGCAATGAAAAGTTATTGCCCGAAGGTTATTTACGAGAGCCAAAGTCTAGGTTGGATCAAGGCATAGTGATCGAGCATGCAGATCATCCTACTCGTACTATGCACATGCACTTAGAAGTTGCAGAGCCTTATTTGTTGAACAGTACTGAAGCAAAAGCTTTCAATCCGCAAGATGATTTTTATGCGGTCGTGGGGATTGGGTTTCCGCAGCGCTTTTATCGTACTTTAGAGCGTATGGGGGTGCAGCAGTTCCAGTGTCATGAGTTTGCCGATCATTATGAATATGAGTTAGAGGATTTGGTTTTTGACGATGCCAATCCCATTATTACCACTGAAAAAGATGCAGTGAAAATTTTAGCGTTGCTCAAACAAAATCCTAGTTTTGCCCGTGATATTTGGGTTGTTCCTGTCGATGCAGTGTTATCGACGGCGTGTTATGACACCTTACATCAACAGCTCGCCGCTGTAGGTATTGAAATTTCTTAAGGTCTTTTATGAAGCATATTGTTATTCCTGCGCGTTTCGCAAGCACACGTTTATCTGGAAAACCACTCCTTAAAATTCATGGCCGTGAAATGATTTTACGGGTCGTTGATCAGGCGAAGAAAGTGGAAGGTTTTGATGATCTCTGCGTCGCAACGGATGATCAGCGAATTTATGACCTTTGCATGGCTGAAGGCGTGGATGTGGTGTTGACCTCAGCGGATCATCCTTCGGGAACAGACCGCCTAAGTGAAGTGGCAAAAATTAAGGGCTGGGCCAGTGAAGATATCATTGTCAATGTTCAAGGTGATGAGCCTTTATTGCCAGCAGCTTTGGTCAAGCAAGTCGCGCAACTTTTAGAGTCACAAACCGATTGTTCAATGTCGACCTTGTGTGAACCAATTCAGCATTTAGATGAATTTAAACGTGACAGTATTGTTAAAGTAGTGATGTCGAAGTACAAACAAGCACTTTACTTTAGTCGTGCCACTATTCCATATGACCGTGATGCTGCAAAGCAAGTGGAGCAAACGTTGCATAACCAAGCCTTCCGTCATTTGGGCTTGTATGCTTACCGCGTGAAATTACTCCAAGAGTATGTGACATGGGATATGGGTATACTTGAAAAGCTCGAAAGCTTAGAGCAGCTACGTGTTTTGGAGAATGGACATCGTATTGCCATTGATATCGCTGAAGCAAACTTACCACCGGGTGTGGATACACAAGAAGATTTAGATCGTTTAAATGCCATGGATGTGGCTTATTTTGTATAATAGAACTTAGGTCGTCTACATGAAACAAACGCTGCCTGAGCAGATGTATCCGTGGCATCAAAATGTTTGGGAAACTTTAACCACACGCTTTCCCAATATTGGTCATGGCTTATTGTTTTATGGCAAAAAAGGTTGTGGTAAAGAGATTTTTGCTGAGCAGTTTCTTGCTTGGGTCTTATGTGCGAAGCGGCAGCCAAATCATTTGGCCTGTGGGGAGTGTGGAAGTTGTCAGTGGTTAAAGGCGGGTACACACCCCAATTATGTGCACATCACTACCGATGAAGACAATAAGAAACAAAATGCCAAGATCAAAATTGAGAAAATTCGTGATCTGCTGCCTTTTGTACAGCAAACGGTAGATGGTTGGCGCGTCATCATTATTGAACCAGCCGAAGCTTTAAATACAGCTTCAGCCAATGCTTTATTGAAAACGCTTGAAGAACCCGGTGATCGTGTTGTTATCATTTTATTGGCAGATCATTATTTAAAACTGCCTGCAACCATTCGCAGTCGTTTGCAACATTTTGCTTTGGATCGCATAAATGAACAGCAAGCAGAGCAATTTTTAAATCAGTATTTGTCCCATAGCGATTTGGCACAGCAACATTTGTTGATGAATTTGTCCAATCATATGCCGCTGCAGGCAATTACATTGTTCGAGAGTGAATGGATTCCTCAACGTGCTGAATTTTTAAAAGATTGGCAAAAGTTGGTGATGGATAAAAATATGCCGATGGCAATTGCGACCAAGTGGAATAAAGCGCTGACATTTAGTGATTTTAGTCAAATGTTTGAGTACTTGTTGTCAGATTTGATTTGTGTCAAGCTAAATCAGCAATTAAAAAACACTGATTTGGATTTCAGGGTGCTGGCAGAACGGTATTCACTTGAAACTTTGTTTTCAATTTATACCGAGTTGCAACAGTCAAAACAATATATTGAACAAAACGTACAAACTAATTTAGTGCTCGACCAATTGTGTATTCGGTTGATGGATGTTTAAAACAGGGGGAATTTTATGCAACCACGTATGGGCGGAATCATTCAAGCCAATATTCCAGATAAAGCAACATTATATGCAAGCTATATGCCTTTTGTGGTTGGTGGAGGTTTATTTATTCCATCCAAACAATCCGTAAAAATGGGAGAGGAGGTCTTTGTTTTGGCAACATTGCCAGAGCAAGCACAGAAAATTCCTCTCACCGGTAAAGTGATTTGGATTTCGCAAAAGCAAAATGGAATCAAACTCCAAGGATTTGGTATTCAACTTTCTGGGGAGAAGGGGGTTTATTACAAATCAGAAGCGGAAAAGTTGCTAGCAGGTCTTAAGTCTGAAGGGCGAACTAGTTACACTATGTAATTAAGTATATCAAGTAGGAAACGCCTGTGTTTGTAGATACACATTGCCATTTAACCATGCTAGATTTAACCCCTTATGATGGGGATTTGGATTTAGCATTAGCGCAAGCACGTGCAGCGGGCGTTCATCGCTTTATGAGTATCTCGGTTGATCTTGATGATTATATTGAGCTAGCAAAAATTGCGTCACGGCATGACGATGTGGGCTATAGCGTCGGGGTACATCCTTGTGAAGATCCTGAAACCATGGCTCGTGCGACCACAGACTATTTAATTGAGTTGGCGCAGCCTGAAAAAGTTTGGGCAATTGGTGAGACTGGGCTCGATTATTTTCATAGTACAGATTTCATCGCTGAGCAAAAAGACTGTTTTGCACGACATATTCATGCTTCACGAGCTGTAAAAAAACCAGTTGTTGTGCATACCCGTTCTGCCAAGCACGATACTGTCGATATTATTCGCGCCGAAAAATCGACCCATGGGATTTTGCATTGTTTTACCGAAGACTGGGAAACGGCCAAAGCTGTTTTAGACTGCGGTTACTATGTGTCATTTTCAGGGATTGTATCTTTTAAAAATGCGCAAGACCTGCGTGATGTGGCGAAGCAAGTTCCTTTAGATCGCCTATTAATTGAGACAGATAGTCCTTATTTGGCACCGATGCCATATAGAGGAAAGTCTAATGAGCCAAAGTACGTTCCTTATGTAGCCAAAGCCTTGGCAGATGTATATGATAAGTCCTTGGAAGAGATGGCTTTCATCACAACACAGAACTTTGAAAACCTTCTCAACATGAAGTAAATAAATTGAAACGATAAAAGCGTATAAGAGAGTACTAGGGTGAAAATGGATCGTCAGGCTCAGTTTCGAGCAAGAGAAGCGTTAATTTTCCAAGTGGCTGAACAGTTGCTTTTAGAGAATGGCGAAGCAGGGATGACCCTTGATGCATTGGCTGCAGAATTAGATCTAGCAAAAGGTACGCTTTATAAACATTTTCAAAGTAAAGATGAACTCTACATGTTGCTCATTATTCGTAATGAGCAAATGTTGCTTGAAATGATTAAAGATACAGATAAACAATTCCCTGAACATCTAGCATTTTTTATGTTACATCATTTGCATCATCCTGAACGCACCGTGTTGTTTCATCAAATAGAAGAGCGATTATCGACCACGGGTGTTGGGATCTATCATTTATTTACTGAACTTTATCAAATTCGAAAGCAACGTCTACGTTTAATTATTCGTATGACCGAGCGGTATTTGGAGTCGATAGAAAGTCAAATGACAGTTCGTGATTATTTGGCATCGATTTGGTCTTTGACGCATGGTGCCGCAGCGATTTTGAACTCTAGTTTTTATCAACGATATTTGGGGTCGCGCGATACTTTGCGCGTGGCCTACATCGACCAAGCTCTGGCGATGCCTAAACAAACGGGCGCAGCGGGATATCTTGCTTAGCGGATAGGATGTATGAAACAGAAACCACCTTCAAGGATTCAAGGATTTACACTGGTTGAATTGATGGTGGTTATTGTTATTATGGCCATTCTGGCATCATTGGTGATGTTAAATATCAATGGAGTTGACCAACGTAAAGCTGCGCAAGCCCGTGATTTTTTTATCATGGATGTACAGAAAATTGCACGTGAGGCAAATGATCAAGCACGTGTTTTGGCATTAGAAATCTATCCTGCGACTGATGTGGCTGATTTTTCTTATGCTGTCGTTGAATATAAAAACCCACAACTCATCATGCAAGCAGAACAACAAAATAATGTAATGTTGAATCATCAAAAATGGCAAAAATATAATGAGTTCCCGCAGCAAATGTTAGCTAAAAATGTTTCTTTTGCTGTGCAATCCTTAGACTATGATGTTTCCCAAGCCCAAAACGATGATTTAACCCAAGAGAATGCACCTAAACTGATTTGGTTGGGGAATGGCGAAGCCAAACCTGTTCGTATTCAATTTTATTATGCCAATGAGCCCGTGGGTGCAGAAATTGAAATTGATCATTTGGGTAAAATAAATGCGAGCTAAAGATTTAAAGAATAGTCTGCCGGCTTGCGCTCGAATGAAATGCTATTTCATTAATTCTCGTACCTCAAGCATAGCTTTTGGCCTTGCTCGAGTTAACCGTGTCTCAGGATTTACGTTACTGGAAGTGATGGTGGCGCTGGCTATTTTTGCTACGGCAGCGGTCGCTTTAACCAAAGTGGGTATGCAATATACTCAGTCTACAGCCCATGCCATCTTGCGTACCAAGGCACAATTTGTTGCCTTGAATGAAATTTCGATGATGGAAATCAATCGTGATTGGCTACAAGGCACGGCCTCTAAACAAATCACCCAACAAGGTGAAACTTGGCAAATTGATAAATCAGCGCAAGCAACGATTAGTACTAATGTGCAACGCGTCAATGTACAGGTGAGCTTGGTGAATACTGAAACTGGAAAAGTAGATTCGGGTGTTACGAGTTTAGTTTTTTTTAACCATCGTGATGGAAGCCAACCATGACAAAACGCTCAGGCTTTACTTTGGTTGAGTTATTGGTGGCAATCGCGATTTTTGCTGTGCTTTCAGCTTTGGGTTGGAAGGTTTTTGATTATCTGATCAAGATTAAAGAGCGTAATACCCAACATGAACAGCGCTTAGGTCAACTACAAGAAGCATATCAACAAGTGTTACGTGACACGGTGCAAATTGTACCAATTACTGCCAATGTTGCGGGGCAGGTTCAACCCGCAGTCATGTTGCAAAATGGTCAGTTAACCTTTAGTAAAGCTGGCGTGACTGATCCTTTAATGCAAGGCATACCGCCTGAAGAGCGAGTTGAATATATTTATAAAGCAGATGAAAAAAAACTGTACCGTTATAAATATAAAAATTTAAATCAAACAGGTAATGATCAACCTGAAACCAGTGTTTTACTTGATTCAGTTGATCAATTTCAAATTATGTTACTCAACCCCAATGAAATGGCACAATGGCCTGAGGTGGCATTGAGTGAAAATGATGTGACTCAGGCAAAAATACTACCGCGCGGTTTAAAAATAAACCTCACTGTCAATGAAGTGAGTTATGTATGGGTATTTAGTTTATTAAATACAGACTTTTTAAAACAAAAAAATTAAGTTGCAGGATATGGAACTCACGGACTCTATGCAAAACCATTTTTCCTTAAATGTATTCGTTGTAAATAGGTGGATGTTTTGAAGCGCTCTCAGCATGGCATTGCATTGATCACCATTTTGGTGATGGTGGCTTTAGCAACTATCCTTGCTGCTACGATTGCGAAACATCAGCGCAATACCGCAGAGAGTACGGCTTATTTAATGCGACAAAACCAAGCTCTGTTATACGCAAAAAGTGCAGAAGCTTTTTTTTCTGAGTTGTTGGTGGATGATGCTCAAAATGCAGCAGAGGTCGATCATCTACAAGAAACGTGGGCGAAGCCCATGCCTGCTTTTCCAGTGGAAGATGGTTTTGTTTCTGGGCGTTTAGAAGATGAGTCAGGAAAATTTAATTTAAATGCTTTAGTTAAATCGGATAAAAAGCCGAATGAGGCTGCAAAACTTTGGTTTGAAAAGCTGTTGGTACGTGTGGGGTTGCCTGCGCAACTTTCAGAAGCAGTGATTGATTGGCAAGATGAAGATGATGAAGTCAGTGGGCCGATGGGTGCTGAATCTGCTTATTATCAAAGTTTAGCTCAGGGTTATCTGACATCAAATCGTGCTTTTTATAATGTTGAACAGTTGAAGTTGGTGCGTGGGTTTGAGGGGCGTAACTATCAACTGATTGCACCTTATGTGAGTGCTTTACCGAATAACGAATTAAGGGTAAATATAAATACTGCACCTGCGCTGGTGTTGGCCAGCATTGATCCTAAGTTGGATGTATCTGCTATTCAAAATTTACAAAGGCAAAGACAGGCCAATTTGGAGCATTTTTCCAATGTTAATGAACTGTGGGAGGTTGATCCATTTAAACAAGTAGACGAGGCTCAGCGGGCTGCTGTTAATGATTTTCTCGGAGTTCAATCGAACTATTTTAAAGCCAGAATTGAAGTGTTGCTGAATGAGCGTAAGCGTCAGTTTAGTAGTGATTTGGTGCGAAAAGATCAAGCGGTATATGTGGCTTATCGGAGCATGTCACCGTTTTAAGGGGTAAATATAAGACTGATATGATTTACCAATTGGATTGAACAATAAAATAAATGAGCATAGGTTAACTTTTGCTTTATAATTAAAGTCAATTCTCAGAAAGTTTGATTGCATTACGGCATATGTTAATTCGTAAGTTATTTAAGTTTGAAAATGCCCATATTGTACGCAACTGTACATCGGATCGTTGTAAACGCTCCATTCATGGTCATAGTTATAAAGTTGAATTACTCCTCAAAGCATCGAAATTAGATCATGGTCAAATGGTTTATGACTTTGGCTTGCTGAAAGGGGTGATTAAAGACCTTTATGACTCTTTTGATCATGCGATTTGTTTTTGGCAAAACGATGATCCAGAATATATTCAAGCATGTAAAACATTTAGTGCACGTTGGGTGTCGCTACCTGTTTCGCCATCGGCTGAACAATTTTCACGTATTTTCTTTTATCTTGCACAGCAAGTACTTGCGTCTACCGTGACTCAAAACGGTGAAGGCGATGTGGAAGTGTACTCGGTGATTGTGCATGAGACTGATACGGGCTATGCGCAGAGTTTTATTGAAGATATTGAAAATACACAGATGGGGCTTTTAGATTTAAGCCAGATCGAGTTTTCAGAACAAATCCAAGCGGAATGGGCGGACACTGAAATGTATACCAAATTAAAAGAAGGTATCCAATTTCACAATCCGAATGTAGAATTGCAAGTCAAACTGTGAAATTTGTCACGGAATATACAGTAAGGGAATAAGGCGCAAGTATGTCTTTAACAGAACAACAGCAAACCAAGCTTGATAAAATTCAGCTGGATGCCAGTTGGAAACATGGATTAAGTGACTTTTTGCTTAGTACAAAGATGGATGCGTTAAAGCAGTTTCTTGTTACAGAAATAAAAGCGAATAAAGTGATTTATCCGCCAAATGCGCTGATTTTTAATGCATTTAATACGACGCCTTTGGCGAATGTAAAAGTGGTAATACTCGGACAAGACCCATATCATGGGCCTAATCAAGCACATGGGCTCAGTTTCTCTGTGCAAAAGGGGCTTGCTTTACCACCATCTTTACGTAATATTTTCCATGAGTTAAATAAAGATTTAGGAATTGATATTCCTAAACATGGGGATTTAACTCGTTGGGCGCAGCAAGGCGTTTTGCTGTTGAACAGTGTATTAACCGTTGAAGCTGGTCAACCTACATCACATCAAAAACAAGGTTGGGAAGACTTTACCGATCATGTGATTGATGTTTTAAATGAACAGCGTGAGCATATTGTTTTTATTCTTTGGGGAGCATATGCGCAGCGGAAAGGACAACGGATTGATCAAGAAAAGCATTTGGTGTTAAAGGCGGCACATCCGTCACCTTTGGCAGCAAACCGTGGTGGATTCTTCGGTTGTAAAGTTTTTTCAAAATCCAATAATTATCTTAAACAACATGGCATTGAGCCTATAGATTGGCAGCTGGACGCATGACATATTCTCCCGTTTCTAAAAACTACCATCCAGATTTGATTGTAGAAGAAGCAAAAAATGGTTGGCGCATTGTTCGTCTGAATAGACCAAAATCACTTCACGCTTTAGATGAAACGATTGTTTCAGCTTTATTTGAAGTGTTTCAAGATTTTCATAGCGATGACGCAGTAAAAGCCATTTGGTTGGATTCAACCACACCAAAAGCATTCTGTGCGGGTGGTGATGTACGTAAACTTCGTCAATTGGTGATTAACGATGAAGTTGAAACAGCCAATCAGTTCTTTGAGCAAGAATATGCTTTAGATTTGTTACTACACAACTATGCTAAGCCTGTCTTGGTGTGGGGTGAAGGTTATGTCATGGGCGGTGGTTTAGGTCTGTTTATGGCAGCGCCATTCCGTTTGGTGACACCGCATTCACGTTTAGCGATGCCTGAAATTAATATTGGTTTGTACCCAGATGTGGGTGCAACGCGTTTCTTGGCGGACCGTGGGGCAATTGGTTTGTTCACGGGCTTAACGGGTTCGATCATGACGGCTGCGGGCGCATATGGTATTGGTTGGGCAACACATATCTGTGATGCGCAGCGTAATACGGTGCTTGAGAAAGTCATCAATATAGACTGGAGTCATTATCCAGCAGGTGATTTTAGAGCCATTGATGATACATTAAACAGTATGCATCGTCCGGTAGGCCCAGGTCCATTACAGAATTCTTTGGATGTCATTCATAGTGTGTGTCGTGGTGTGAACTTCGAGCATGATTATGATGCTATTGTTGGTTTAAGTGATGCGCGTAGCGATTGGCTTCGTCAAGCCAGTGAGAACTTACAAAAAGGCTCACCAACAACTGCTGCATTAACATGGTTGCTATGGCAGTGGGGCAAGCAGGTTCATTCTTGGAATGAAGTGTTCGAGCTTGAAACCCAAATTTCGGACTGGAAAATTCGTCATGCAGACTTTGTTGAGGGTGTGCGTGCGCGTTTAGTGGATAAAGACTTGTCACCAGCATGGAAACAAGGGGCTAGTAATAGCTTAAAGGGTATTTTCGCTGGTAATCCACCAACAACGAGCATTGAAAGCTGGAATGAACTCCTTAAACATTACGATGTAATCTAATCTTTATGACTGATGTTTTAAAAATAGATAGTGAATGGATGCAGCTTGCTTTAGAGCAGGCTGCTATTGCAGCGTCAAAAGGTGAAGTCCCGGTCGGGGCAGTCATTGTGAGTCAAAATAAAATTATTGGTTCGGGCTTTAATGCGCCTATTACGCTAAATGACCCTACCGCGCATGCTGAGGTTCAAGCACTTCGCGATGCTTGCCAAAATACACAAAATTATCGTTTACCTGATGATGCGGTCATGTATGTGACGCTTGAGCCTTGTACCATGTGTGTAGGTGCTTTGGTGCATGCACGCGTTTCAAAAGTGGTATTTGGTGCGACAGAGCCGAAAGCGGGTTCTCTTATAAGTGCACGTAAATTATTTGAAACGGGTTATTATAATCATCAGTTCTTGGTTGAGTCGGGTTGTTTACATGAGCAATGCTCACAGCAGCTCAGTCACTTTTTTAAAATGCGCCGCGAACAAAAGCGACTATCCCGTCTACAAGAAAAGGGATGAATGAATTCGTAAAATAATAATTTCATGTAAAATGAAATGACAATAATTATTGTCAAATAAAGCGCTGGAACCACCATGAACAATATTCAGATTAAAAAAGAATTTAATGCACCCATAGAGCAGGTGTTTGATCTACTTTCTAAACACTCAACCTATAACGTCGCTTTTGCACCAGTTCAAGTGGTGCGAGTGAAAGATTCAGCAGATCCAGAACGTCCGGATGGGCTTGGTTCTGTGCGTCGTATGGGTTTTGGTCCAATTAAACCTTTGCAAGAGCAAATCACATTAATGAATGTGAATGAACGTATTGAATACAAGATTATTAAAAATCCACTCATCAAACATCATTTGGGTATTATTGAGTTTGAGCCGATTGACTCGAATAAAACGTTAGTGACCTATACGATTGAATTACAGGCACGTGCACCTTTTGTAAGTAAATTAATCCTTGCACAGCTTAAATCTGCGATTAAACTAGGTTTTTCAAAACTCGCTAAATCTGTATAACAAACTTTGGGTAAGCAATGACAGTTCAAATAATCACAATTGATGGTCCAAGTGGTTCGGGTAAGGGCACACTGGCTGCAAAAATAGCAGCCCATTATCAATTTCATTTACTTGATTCGGGAGCGTTATATCGCTTGTTGGGCCTGTCATTGCATCAACAGGATTTGTTAGATGCTTTGTCAAGCGAACTGAGTCAATGTGTCGAAATCGCTAAACATTTAGACATACAATTTTTAAGCTCTGCACACGGCACACAAGTCTTGCTTAATGGTGAAGATGTTAGTCAAACCATTCGAACTGAACGGGTTGGTGAGTTTGCATCAAAAGTTGCAACAATTCCTGAGCTTAGAGCTGCGCTGGTCGATCGCCAGCATGCTTTTGCACAAGCACCAGGATTGGTTGCAGATGGCCGAGACATGGCCACATCCATCTTTCCAGAGGCTCAAGCCAAGATTTATTTAACCGCTTCAGCCCAATCTCGTGCTGAACGTAGAGTAAAGCAGTTGCAGGGTATGGGGCTGGATGCTAAAATAAACGATATTTTAGCTAATATTGAGGCGCGTGATAAACGTGACATGGAGCGCGAAGTTGCTCCACTCAAACCAGCAACTGATGCCTACATCATTGATAGTTCTGAATTGAACATTGATGAGGTATTTCAGCTTATGACGGCTTATATCGATAAGCAATTAGCAAACTAACGAATTTTTATATTCAGCAGAAGCATAGCTTGATCAGTTCAAAATGGACTATGTAGACGCTTAACTAAACCGGCCTTGTCTGATCCAAGACCGCTGACTTTATCAGGTATATCATGACCGAATCTTTTGCAGCCCTCTTTGAAGAAAGCGAATTAAACCTCAACGTTGAAAAGGGTGCTGTCATCCAAGGCGTTGTAGTAAACATCGATTCTGATTGGGTAACAGTTGACACTGGCCTTAAATCAGAAGGTATTGTTGACCGCGCTGAATTCTTAAATGAACAACGCGAACTTGAAGTTCAAGTTGGCGACACTGTTGATGTTGTTGTTGAAGCGCTTGACAACGGCATGGGTCAAACAGTTTTATCACGTGAAAAAGCGAAACGTGCTGAAACTTGGACTAAACTTGAAAAAATCTTTGAAGACGGCGAAATCGTTACTGGTGTTATCTCTGGTAAAGTTAAAGGCGGTTTCACTGTTGACATCGGTCCAGTTCGTGCGTTCCTTCCAGGTTCTTTAGTTGATACTCGTCCTATTCGTGATACTACTCACTTAGAAGGTAAAGAGTTAGAATTTAAAGTAATCAAACTTGATGCTAAACGTAACAACGTTGTTGTATCTCGTCGTGCTGTTATGGAAGCTGAATCTTCAGCTGACCGTGAAGCTCTTCTTGCTCAGCTTGAAGAAGGTCAAACAGTTACTGGTACTATCAAAAATCTTACTGACTACGGCGCATTCGTTGACCTTGGCGGTATTGATGGTCTTCTTCACATCACTGACATGGCTTGGAAACGTATCAAGCACCCATCAGAAGTTGTTGAAGTTGGTCAAGAAGTTACTGTTAAAGTACTTAAGTTTGACAAAGAACGTAACCGCGTATCTTTAGGTCTTAAGCAATTAGGCGAAGATCCATGGTTAGCGATCATGAACCGTTACCCTAAAGGTTCAATCGTTAAAGCTCGCGTAACTAACTTAACTGACTACGGCTGTTTCGCAGAAATCGCTGAAGGCGTTGAAGGTTTAGTACACGTTTCTGAAATGGATCACACTAACAAAAACATCCACCCATCTAAAGTTGTTCAGATTGGTGATGAAGTTGATGTTATGGTTCTTGAAGTTGACGAAGAGCGTCGTCGTATTTCTCTTGGTATCAAACAAACTCGTGCTAACCCATGGGAAGAGTTTGCTAAGAACCACGACAAAGGTGAAAAAGTTTCAGGTACGATCAAGTCAATCACTGACTTCGGTATCTTCATCGGTTTACCAGGCGGTATCGATGGTCTAGTTCACTTGTCTGATATTTCTTGGAACGAACAAGGCGAAGAAGCTATCCGTCGTTACAAGAAAGGTGACACAGTTGAAGCGGTTATCTTGTCTGTAGACGCTGAAGGCAACCGTATCAGCCTTGGCATCAAGCAAATGAACAGCGATCCGTTCAACGATTTCTTAGCTGCTAACGAACGCGGTGCGCTTGTAAAAGGTACTGTAACTGCTGTTGACGCTCGTGGCGCAACACTTAAGTTAGCTGACGAAGTTGAAGCGACTCTTAAAGCATCTGAAATCAACCGCGACCGCGTTGAAGATGCAACTAAGTTCCTTGAAGTTGGTCAAGAAGTTGAAGCGAAAATCATCAACGTAGATCGTAAATCTCGCTCTATCAACTTGTCTATCAAAGCGAAAGACGAAGCTGAAGAGAAAGAAGCAGTTGCTAACTTGAAGACAGCAACTACTGGTCAAGACAATGGTCCTAAGACTATTGGTGATTTGATCAAAGCTCAAATGGGCAACTAAGTAGATGTTTGAATTGTATTGTTAATGTAAGTTAACTAATACTTTTTACACAAATACAATAAACGGTAGCGTAGTATTCACTTATTACGCTACCGTTTTGTATTTAAACAGGTTATTATCAATCTATCTACAAGGTAGCTTGATAATTAAAGAGGTCGCAGATGACTACTGAAGCACTTAATAAGTCTGACTTAATAGAGCGTATTTCTCTTAAAAACCCGCACTTAGCAGAGCCATTAGTGGAAGAAGCTGTTAAGATTATGATTGATCAAATGATTGCATCTTTGTCTTCAGATAATCGTATTGAAATTCGTGGTTTTGGTAGTTTTGCACTCCATCACCGTGAGCCTCGTGTTGGGCGTAATCCTAAAACGGGTAAGTCGGTAGAAGTGGCTGCTAAAGCTGTTCCACACTTCAAACCAGGTAAAGCATTACGTGATGCAGTAAACGAGACTGCAGGCGAATAAAATTTATTGGGGTGCTTATGCGTTACGTATTATTCGCATTATTAATTGTACTGTTTGGCTACAGCCTAGCTTTGGTACTACAAAACGGAACTGAGCTAACCGTTGATCTGTTGTTTATACAGGTTCCAGCAATGCGTTTAGGTCTATTGTTATTATTAACAATGGCTTTAGGGATTGTGTTGGGTTTGTTAATTGGTGTTCAGGTATTTCGTGTATTCCAGAAAGGTTGGGAAATTAAGCGACTACGTAAAGACATTGATCACCTTCGTAAAGAGCAGATTCAATCCGCTCAGCTGGCTGCTGCTGAAGCTGCAGCACATACAAGACATGAAAAAACGGTGTTAGATATCAATCCTAATGATCGTCCATCTACACCGCTTTAAGCCACAATATGAAGTAAGATTTCTATCTTAGAAGTATTGAAGCAAGTTTGATTTAAACGCCTTTGGTTATATAGCCAAAGGCGTTTTTTATTGTGATTTAAAATATTGATAACTATATAAAAAGTATATGAATAAAGAACTTAGTTTGAATTTTAAATAGTTTTTAGAAAAATAGTCTTGGTCGTTTTAGGCTTAATCCGTATAATGCCATAATTTTGTGAGTTTGAAGGGTCTCCCCATGAGTATTATTGTTGCCTTAGATGCAAAAAGTCATTATGACGCAATGACGATTGCTGGGCAATTAGACCCTCAATTATGCCGTGTAAAAGTCGGTAAAGAATTATTTACCCATGAAGGCTCATCTATTGTTAAAGCTTTACATGGTGAAGGCTTTGAAGTCTTTCTAGATCTAAAATTTCACGATATTCCAAATACGACTGCGCAAGCGGTATGTGCTGCTGCAGATATGGGGGTTTGGATGGTAAACGTCCATGCTTCAGGTGGCCGTAAAATGATGGAAACCTGCGTTGAGCGCTTGAAGGCGGGTAACTATAACACTCAACTGATTGCAGTAACGGTGTTAACCTCGATGGGACGTGAAGACTTAGCTGATATTGGTCTGGATATTGAACCTTTTGAACAAGTCAAACGTTTAGCAAAACTGACTAAAGACAGTGGTTTAGATGGTGTGGTATGTTCAGCGCAAGAAGCAAAAATGCTGCGTGAGACTTTGGGTTCAGAGTTTGCATTGGTAACACCGGGCATTCGCCCTGAGGGCTCAAGTGCGGATGACCAAAAGCGTATCGTAACGCCAAAACAAGCAATGTTAGACGGTGCAACACATCTAGTGATTGGTCGACCAATTACACAGTCTGCAAACCCGTGTCAGATGCTCAAAGATATTTTAGCGACGCTTTAAGCGACTAGAAATCTAAAAAGCCTTTCATTCGAAAGGCTTTTTTATGGATTAAATTTTAAAAAGAATTGTTGGTGAGCGAAGTGGCAATAGCAAAATAAAAAGACGGTATCGAATAGAGCGCTACGCTTTATAGTGCAGCCAATACGCTGACGACAATTGGTGCCAAAACTGACAGGATGAAGCCGCTCACCATGGCATGTGGAATAAAGTCATTCCCACAGGCTTGTTTGACCATTGGTAGTGTGACATCCATTGCTGTAGCTCCTGCAGATGAAATTGCGGAGCGAGGGTAACGCCAGCCAATGATGTACATAAACACAATCGCAAAGATTTCTCTGAATAAATCGTTCATCAGTGCAATACTGCCTAAATGTGCATTCTTTAACTCCGTGACCACAATGCCAGTCATGGAGTAGAAACCATAACCTTGAGATAACATAATCAAGTCTTTTAGTTGAATGCTCGGCACAAAATAGGCCGTTACAAACGCCCCGATAATTGAACCCAGAATACAACCAAGTGGAACGAGCAGTATTTGCCAGTTCAACCATGAGCGATCTAGTGGCGAATAGGCTAAATCAAGCCCGATCAGGAACATGAAAATCAGTAACAAGTTCCATGTACTGATATGAAGGGTATAGCCGAAACCTGAAGATAGTTCTGCCAAACCATAACCTAACGCCAGTGCGATAAATGCATAACTGATATTGATTAATGATTTGCTCACAAGGCTCATGGATACTTTGCCATGACTCGGTTGGTAGCCCAAAAGTTTAAATAATATGTAACAACAGACGAAAGCACCGATACTGGTCATAACTGCTAAAAGCGCTGCATGATTGAGTATCTGCCAGGGTTCGGCAATGCTATGCAAAGTCGTTGAAAATTCAATCGCAATTGCGATTAAGAGAATATAAGTAAAATAGGGCAGGATTTGAAAGGCAAGTCGCTCAAGCCATTTGGGTAAACGACGCGCCAAAACAAATCCAAGTGCTAAACAAATAAGAAGCTGAAAAATCAACCAAAACGATTGCATGTCAAATAAAGTGTGAATAAATACTAACTTATTATGACCGCGATCTTAATTTATTGCTTGACTATCTTGCTTAGAATTTAAAAAACGATAGTCTGCAGGATTGGCTTTTTGTGTTTTTAGCCAATACTTCCATGTATAGCTGGGCCATAAAGAGAAATTTTTCCCGTCCGCTTGTTGATACCAGCTGACGCAGCCAGATTGCCAAATGGTATCTGTAAATTGACTTTGTAAATGGTGATTAAATTGGTCTTGAATATCTGCTTTCACAACGATTGCTTGAGATTGGGTTTTTTCTGCCATCTCGATGAGCTGTAGAATGTAATTTACTTGTGACTCAATCATAAAAATAACTGAGTTATGACCTAAGACTGTATTGGGCCCTAAAAGCTGAAATAAGTTTGGGAAACCTTTGGTGCTAATTCCATAGTAACTTTCGGCCCCATCTTGCCATGCGTCTGTAAGCTCAACATGATTCAGCCCTGTACAGCTAAAGGATTTAAGATAAATACGTGGGTCAGTCACAAAACCTGTGCCATAGATGAGGCAGTCAATTGCACGCTTCTTCCCATCTTTGGTGATGATACTGTCCTCAGTTAATTCCAAAATATCATTGGTAACCAACTCAACATTTTTACGGTTAAAGCTTGGATAATATTTGTTGGAGACCAAGATGCGTTTACAACCCATAATATAGTTGGGAATTAACTTATCTGCGGTTACAGGGTCTTTGACTTGATGGCGAATATAGGCTTCTGCTAGTTTTTGTGCGTATTTCATAACCTGTGGTTTCATAATGGGAACTACACGAGATTCATTTGTCCAATACAGACGAGCTCGATGAAGTTTTCGAAACCAATCAAATCGATTAAACAGTGCTTTTTCAATGGGTAAGTAACGACGTTCATCCCGAGGAATAACCCATGCAGCTGTCCTTTGTAGTACGTAGAGTTGCTTCACTTTTTCTGCAATTTCAGGAATATATTGAATCGCGCTTCCCCCAGTGCCAATAGAGGCAACATTTTTATTGCTGAGGTCATAGTTATGATGCCACTGTGATGAATGGAAAACTTTGCCTTTAAACTTCTCGATACCCGCAATACGCGGAATTTGTGGTACATGCAGCGGACCAGATGCGAAAATAACAAATTGAGCGGTTAGTGTTTCATTTTGATTGAGAGTAAGTTGCCATAAACACAGATTTTCTAAGTAATGTGCAGCACTGACTTCAGTATTAAAGCGGATATAAGGCTGCAATTGATGTTCAGCGGTAAGTGTTTGGATGTATTGATAAATTTCAGGTGCTTCAGCATAACGTTTAGACCAGTCGGTCTTGGGTGAAAAAGACAAGGAATAGAGATGTGACTGTACATCACAAGCAGCGCCCGGATATTGGTTTTCACGCCATGTGCCACCTATTACACTGGCTTTTTCCAAAATGACAAAATCACGAATATTGTTTTGTAAAAGACGAATAGCCATCGCTAAGCCACCAAAGCCTGCACCAATAATGGCGATTTTTACCTGAGGGGTTGTTGAATTTGCTGCCTGCATTTGTTTTTCCTTTTTGTTTTACTTTATTGTAGAGCAACTATCCAGAAGGTCTATGATAGCCCTGACAAGAAAATTGATAGATTCGGCAATTGTTGTACGCTAGGTGGCTGTAGTAAAACATAGGCCAATATTTTGCTTTTAATTGATTATGAAACGTTCTGTACTTGGCTTGATGTATTTGATTCAAGGAATGCGTAAAGCAGGAGTCGCAGTCGATCAAAAGTTACAAAGCATTGGCTTACGTGTGGAGTCGCTTGATCCGAATGCGATCATCCATCCTGCTCTAGAGTGGGATATTTTGAAAATCATTGCAGAGGATATTGAGCCTGAGCAAGGTTTGTTCATTGGTCAGCATTATGTCTTGGCAGGATATGGCCCTTTACTGATGTTATTGATGACCAGTCCAACGACACATACCGCGTTAGAACAGGGTATTCGCTATCAAAGTTTGACGCATTTGAGTGGCTTATTGGGTTTGAAAAAACAAAATGATCAAGTCGCACTATGTTATCTACCGAGAGACTTGCAAACACCTGTGGGTCAGTTGCGTGCACATTCTGAAATAGCGGGAACCTATAAGTTTTTACAAGATATTTATAAGATGATTGGGCTGGAGATGCCTGAGATTCGAATTACTTTACCTGTTGCACGACCTGAAGATGCGAAAAAACTGGCGCTCTATCAGCAGGTTTATGGTCAACAAGTGAGTTTTGGTACGCAGCAAGCTGAATTTTGGTTTGATGAATGGGTTTTAAATGTACCAATTCCTTCAGCAGATTTGATGACATTTAACGTTTATGCAGGCAAATGTCAGGCGGAATTGCAGCGTTTGGAAGAAACGGCAGAACAGCCGAGTCTGATTCAGCGGGTGCAGGATTATTTGGAGTTGCAACGAGGTTTACTGCCGACCATGGCTGAAACCGCGCAAGCTTTGAATTTGCCAGAGCGAACCTTAAGACACCAGTTGCAACAGTTAAATAGCAGTTATAAACAAATTCGTGAGCAATTAATGAAAGACCGTGCACTTCATTTGATGGAATATCAGGAATATTCCATTGAAATGATTGCAGAGTTATTGGGTTACTCGGAGCCTGCAGCCTTTAATCATGCATTTAAACGGTGGTTTGGTTACAGTCCACGACAATATGGGAAATAGCCTAAGCATAATTATGCCAAAGTGTTATATATTAACTTTTCCACTCCGCTATAATTGATATAGCCTAAAAACAGTATTAAATGATATGTCAGATTTTAATTCACCTACCGCATTCAGTCCTTTATCTCCTGCAGAGCGCTATGCGCAAGCCTTAGCATCTGGGCAGTTCATGTCTGATGAGGCACAAGCTCAGGCCGTTCATGAACTGGATCGCGTTTGGCATGAATTAATTCAACGTTTTAAGGCATCTAAAAAAGCATTCCGTCGTTTCCGCCGTCAAACTTCTCCACGTGGTGTATATATGTGGGGCGGTGTAGGCCGTGGTAAAACATGGCTGATGGATCAGTTTTATGACTCAATTCCATTTCGTCGTAAAACACGGATGCACTTTCACCATTTTATGCAACATGTACATCGTGAGCTCAACAAGCTTTCAGGTCAGCGTAACCCTTTAGATGCGGTTGCGGATCAAATTTATAAAGAAGCAGTGGTTATTTGTTTCGATGAGTTCTTCGTCTCAAATGTGACGGATGCCATGATTCTTAGTGATTTGTTCCAAAAGCTTTTTGCACGTGGCATTACCTTGGTGGCAACCTCAAACATTGCGCCAGATGGTTTATATAAAAACGGCATTCACCGCGATCGTTTCATTCCAACCATTGAAATGGTGAAACAGCAGTGTGTGATTTTAAATGTAGATGCAGGCGTGGACTATCGTTTACGTGTTTTAAAGCAAGCGCAACTCTTTAAATCTCCTTTAACACATGAGCACCAACGCTGGATCGCACAGCGTTTTAGCGCATTGACTCAGACCCAAAGCATTTCAGATGAGCCGATTATTATTAATAATCGTATTGTAGAAACGGTCGGGCATACTGAAGATGTTTTATGGTGTGAGTATTCAGAGCTGTGTTTAAAACCACGTAGTCCTGCTGACTTTATCGAAATTGCAAATATTTATAATACTGTGTTGGTGAGTAATGTTCCGCATTTGACCGATTATCTTTCTGAAGGGACACGTCGTTTTATTTATTTGGTTGATGAGTTTTATGACCGTGGGGTAAAACTGATTTTAACCTCAGAAGATACAATTATTGATTTGTACTCTGGTGATAAATTAGCCTTTGAAATTGAACGCACGCGTTCACGTTTATTGGAAATGCAATCAGATGATTACTTGAATGAAGCGCATCGACAAATACAAGCTGAAGCAAGTAAACAACAAGAAGAAATTTAAAAATATAAGCACCCAAAAGGGTGCTTTTTTTATGTGCATTTTCATCGATTAATTTATCGACTTTTTTGAATAATCATGGCTTAATCAGGATTGAAAATAGGGAGAATATTGGTTTTAAGTGTAAAAAATATACAAAACTGCACTTAAGTCTAATTTCGGCATTTCAAAAACTTAATAAACTACTAAAGAGCATTTTGTAAATTGATAATGCTTGTGCCTTGAGCAGTATTTTATTTGGTAGTTTGTATACTTTATTAAATAAAAAATGATCACTATTTCGCACGGTGATATTACTATTCAGCCAAGTTTAAATCGGTATACTAGAATCTCTTGTATAAAAAGTAGCAATATCAGGAAAGACAATGACTGCACGTATTCAAAAAGGCAAGTTAGCGATTGCTAAAGAACTTTACGATTTCATCGAAAATGAAGCACTTCCAGGTTCAGGTTTGGACAGTGAAACTTACTGGAAAAACTTTGAACAAGTCGTTGTCGATCTTAGCCCAAAGAACAAAGCACTATTGGCTAAGCGTGACGATATTCAAGCGAAGATCGATGAATGGCACCGCAACAACAAATTTGAACTTGGAGCTTACAAAGCTTTCCTTACAGAAATTGGCTACTTAGTACCAGAAGTAGAAGATTTCCAAATCAGCACAGAAAATGTAGATGAAGAAATCGCATTATTGGCTGGTGCGCAATTGGTAGTACCTGTGCGTAATGCACGTTACTGCTTAAATGCTGCAAACGCGCGTTGGGGCTCTTTATACGACGCACTTTACGGTTTTGACGTGATCCCAGAAGACGGTGGCGCGGAAAAAGGTAAAGGCTATAACCCTGTGCGTGGCGACAAAGTTATTGCATTTGCTAAAAACTTCTTAAATGAAACCTTCCCATTAGCGAATGGTTCGCATGCTGATGCGACAAAATATGCAGTTGAAGGCAAAAAGTTAGTTGTGACGTTAAAAGACGGTTCGACATCGACTTTGGCTAAAGAAGCACAATTTGTTGGTTTTAATGGCGAAGAATCGGCTCCAACAGAAATCGTACTTTTAAACAACGGCCTACACGTTGTAATTGAAATTGATGCGAACAGCCCAATTGGTAAAACAGATGCCGCTGGCGTAAAAGATTTAGTTCTTGAAGCTGCTGTAACGACTATTCAGGATTTAGAAGATTCGATCGCTGCTGTAGATGCAGAAGAGAAAGTTGAAGGCTACCGTAACTGGTTAGGTTTGATGAAGGGTACGCTTTCAGAGTCTATCGAGAAAAATGGTAAAACTGTTACGCGTACTTTGAATAAAGACCGTACGCACAAAAACTTGATCGGTGGTGAAACGAAACTTCATGGCCGTTCATTGATGCTTCTTCGTAACGTGGGTCATCTCATGACCAACCCTGCGATTCTTGTAGATGGTGCTGAAATTTACGAAGGTATCATGGATGCATTAATCACTCCGCTTTTGTCTTTTGCAGACATTAAAGGTGAAAACGAAAACAAGAACTCCCGTAAAGGTTCTATGTACATCGTTAAGCCAAAAATGCATGGTCCTGAAGAAGTTGCTTTTGCAGTTGAATTATTTGAACGTGCAGAGCAAGCATTAGGTTTACCTGAGAAAACGTTAAAAATCGGTATTATGGATGAAGAACGTCGTACATCTGTAAACTTGAAAAACTGTATTGCGCAAGCAAAAGACCGTACCATCTTCATTAACACTGGTTTCATGGACCGTACAGGAGATGAAATCCATACCTTTATGGAAGCAGGTCCATTTGTTCGTAAGGGTGAAGTGAAATCACAAATTTGGTTCCCAGCATATGAAAATCGTAACGTGATGATCGGTCTTCAAGCGGGCTTACGTGGTAAAGCACAAATTGGTAAAGGCATGTGGCCAAAACCAGATATGCTTTTAGACATGTACAAAACCAAGATTGAACATCCAGAAGCGGGCGCAAGCTGTGCATGGGTTCCTTCTCCATCTGGTGCTGTCATTCATGCGATTCACTATCACCAATGCAACGTGTCTGAGCGTCAAAAAGAATTATTGAATACAGAGCCTTTATCATTAGATGATTTGTTAACACCACCTTTAGCGACAGATACCAACTGGACTGAAGAAGAGAAAACCAAAGAGCTTGAAAATAACCTTCAAGGGATCTTGGGTTATGTTGTGCGTTGGGTTGACTTGGGTGTAGGTTGTTCGAAAGTTCCAGACATCAACAACGTGGGTTTAATGGAAGACCGTGCAACTTTACGTATTTCATCTCAACACGTTGCAAACTGGTTGCGTCACGGCATCGTATCTGCAGCGCAAGTTGAAGAAGTGATGCAGCGTATGGCGAAAATCGTTGATGAGCAAAATGCAAACGATCCGCTTTACACACCTATGGCGCCAAGCTTCGATGGTTATGCATACAAAGCAGCGTATGACCTAGTGTTTAAAGGCGGTGAGCAGCCATCAGGTTATACAGAGCCACTTCTGCATGCTGCACGTTTGAAGTTAAAAGGTTATACAGGTGACTAATCTGTAAAGCTAAAAAAGCCTCTTCGGAGGCTTTTTTATTGGACGAAATAAGTCGTACTGTATCCTTAGAGTAAATCAATAAGACTGATTTAATTTTGGGTAATAGCAGTGATCTATAGATTGGACTTATTCAAGGCTATGAATGGTTTTAAGCGTAGGGCTAAATAAGTATCTCAACTAGACGCCGCAGATAAAAGCCTTATACAATTCATTATATAAAGCTCGTCATACTATTGTTAACCATCAAGTTGGATGAAAATCCATGTGCGCTAATTTTAAACCTCTAACCCTTGCTCAAATACAACAGTTTGGTCTACCTGAAATTCCGTTTGATTATGTCGAAGAAGTCTATCCTGGTTATGAGCTGCCTTTATTGTTCAAATCAAATATAGGTTTTGAGTGGCGAAAGGTACATTTTGGCTTAATACCAAAATGGGCAGAAGATAAGAGTATTGCAAGCAAAACCTATAATGCTCGAAGTGAGACACTTCTGCAAAAGGCCAGTTTTATTGAGGCCACTTCCAAATATCAGTTTGGGGTGATCCCAGTTTTTGAATTTTATGAGTCAAAATATATAGAACAAAAGCCGCAGAGATGGGGTGTTAGACGACAGGATGGTCAAGTGATATTTGTTGCTGCACTTTATGAAATCTGTCGTATAGCAGGCGAGGTAGTGCGTTCAGCCACCATGCTTACAATGGATGCTATAGACCACCCAATGATGCGGGAGTTTCATGAGCTGGGGAATGTGAAACGCTCAGTGATCGTGATTCCACATGAACGCTTAGAGGAGTGGCTCAGCTGGAAATCACCGAATATTCAATCCTTTGTACAAGGCTTTCCTGTTGAAGAGTTTGAATGTTCACATGTTCCGAAAATAAAAGTCAAACAAGAGAGTCCCCAACTCAACTTTTTCGACTTTTAAACGGTTTAGCGAGCTAAATTTTTAAACACGTGTTTTAAGCTTTCCATCATTTTTTCAATTTGCAAAGGTGTTAAGCCTTCAAATGATT
The DNA here is from genome assembly GCF_002018895.1 of Acinetobacter sp. MF4640. NCBI lineage: Bacteria > Pseudomonadati > Pseudomonadota > Gammaproteobacteria > Moraxellales > Moraxellaceae > Acinetobacter > Acinetobacter sp. MF4640. The sequence goes on from NZ_MVOM01000006.1 coordinate 105,443, forward strand.
GCTCAAGCACAACACTGGTGAGATCATTAATCTTATTGGTCATTTCAACACCTTTTTCGGTGAGAAGGACACGGGTAATACGGGCATCGTCTTCACAAGAATAAGTTTCAACCAATCCTTCATCCTTTAACCGATAGACAATTTTGGTGGTTGTCGACATTTTAGAGACCACCATGTCAGATAAATCAGAAACACTGGCATGTGGCTTTGAATCTAGAGCTAGTAAAATACGACGACGTGAGTTATCTAAACCATACTTTTTTAAAGCGTGATCGACATTGAGTACATACTGTGCATGTACTTGCGTTACCCAGTAAAATGGAAAACTTTCTAAAGAAAAATCTTCAGAACCTGGTAGGAACTTACTGTACTTTTTGGTCATGTGACGGATTCCCCGTGAATCGTATTTTTATTTTATAGATCATTTGAACACATTTTATGTGAACACTCATACACTTATCAATACAAAATTACTGGATTTATCATCATAAAGGAAATCTGTTAAAGGATAGCCTTTGTCAGTAATCAAGAAAAGTTAAGCGTGGCTGTTTAGAAGAGACAGGGTATAGCCGTCTTTATCTTGATGGAAGCTCACAATGCTTTGTGCAAATTGTACAACTTCATCTTCGACTTCAGCATTCTGGTGAGAATCTAAAGAGAGTTTAGCCATGGGAACACCGTCCTGTAGAACGATAGGCAAGTGCATTTCAAACTTTTGGTTATTATGCGAAACCACAACTTTAACTTGATGCTGATCAAATGAGGAGTCTAAATGCAGATATGCGCCTTCATAGCTAGTATTGGCAAGCATTTTTGACGTCTTATTGAAGGTCAATGCTTTTTCATTGTTCATAGCGATGAATCCTGTCTTCGATTACTTTGATCGGATTGTCAATCCGCGCATCCTTGGTTTGGGTAATTGACCACTTTTACAACAATGCTGGTCGTGTTTCATTTTAGTGAAAAAAATGGATTTGTGAACTAGTGTTTTTAACAAAAAATGTCATTCTTGGAAATCATAATTGTAGTGAATTGATATTTTTTAACTATTATTAAAATAAATAATTAAATAAAAACAATAATATGAGTTTTATTTAAGATGTGTTTTATTAGAAAAACTAAAAAATGACCGCCGCGTCTAATCTTTATAGAA